>JASJHC010000118.1:0-21380 GCA_033791245.1 Acidimicrobiia bacterium
CGGCACTAATGACACTGCGCAACGCGATGCTTGACGCCCTCAAGAAACGACAGGCCGCTGCTGCCGCCTGGACAGAAGCGCTCGAGGCATTGCTGAAGATGCTCGCTCCTATCGCTCCCCATGTCACCGAGGAGCTGTGGCACCACCTCGGTCACGACGACTCGGTCCATACCCAGAGTTGGCCGCAGGCCGATGCAGCAGCCGCCACGGAGGATGTCGTGACCATGGTGATCCAGATAAACGGCAAGGTCCGTGATCGTCTGGAGGTACCAGCCGACATCTCAGAGGAAGACGCCACCGCAGCCGCCATGGCCACAGAGAAGATCCAGGCTTGGCTGGAGAGCGGCGAGGTCCGCAAGGTGATCGCTCGCCCCCCAAAGCTGGTCAACATCGTGGTTGGCTAAGCGGCGCCCAAAACAAGAAAACCCGACCCAAAAGGCCGGGTTTCGTTGCCTGGAGAATCCACGGAAACGCCAGTTGGACCATGGAGAACCCGAAGGGTTCTCCCAAAGAACACCGAAGGTGTTCTCGTGGAGCTGAGGGGATTTGAACCCCTGACTTCCTGCATGCCATGCAGGCGCTCTGCCGAGCTGAGCTACAGCCCCGTGAAACGGGTCGTGATTGTATCAGGCTTCCGTGGGTGCCGGTTCAAAGTCAATGACCGGCGCATCAGCCCACAATCTCTCGAGCTGGTAGTAGTCCCGCGTCTCGGGATCAAAGACGTGCACAACCATATCGCCATAGTCCAAGAGCACCCATCGCCCGTAGTCGCGGCCCTCACGCCGCAGCGGTTGTCTTGCCATCTCCGTCTTGAGTCTTCCCTCGACATCGTCGGCAAGCGATCGCGCATGACGACTTGATGTCCCGGACGCTATAACAAAGACGTCGGTTATCACCAAGAGCTCGGAGATATCAAGCAGCCTGATATCGAGGCCCTTCTTGTCATCAATCGCAGTGGCTGCCGCCAAGGCGGCTTCGATGGCTTCAGATGTCGCGCTGATTGCTTGTTTCCTTCGCTAGGGAGAGGTCAATGATAGAGGCCCGCAACGACACGATCACCGCGGTTCGGGCCCATATATCTCATTGTCGCGGACATACCGCCACACACTGTCACGGACAAGAAAACGAATGCTGCGTTCCGCCGCAGCCTGGCGCCGCAGCATGGTCCCGCTGAGCCGGACGTCGGGTGTCTCCAGCCAAATGACTTCGCCCCCGCGCAATGACTCGTCGACCTGGCTCCGCTCCACACCGGGACGAGGGATCACAGCGACCGTCGCTCGCTGCAAGACTTCTGCTGCCGACTGCCAACTGCTGACCCCACGTGCAGCATCAGCTCCCAGAATCAGAAATAGCTGTTCGTCATCCGGGAAGCTCTTCAGGGTGTCGATGGTGTAGGTCCACCCCTCGCGACGTACTTCTCGATCGTCCGCCTCAAAGTACGGCACGTCGGCAACTGCGAGCTCGGTCATCCGCCACCGATCCTCGGCCGAGGTCATCCGCCGGCCCGCCTTTTGCCAAGGTGCACCGGCCGGGATAAACGTGACGACGTCGAGACCGAGATCGCGGTAGGCCGCCTCGCCCGCAAACAGGTGAGCAAGATGAGGGGGGTCGAATGTTCCGCCGAGGATGCCGCGTCGCACGGCAAGCAGCATAGGCACAACCACAATGGCTTGATGGCCGCCCGGCCGGATCGTCCGATCGAGGTCAGGACCGATCCACCGGAACCAGAGACAGCCCGCGGTGTGGTGACCGAAAACATCCGATCCAGGAAAGCGGATCCGCGTATGTCCCCTCGATGCGAACCGAGAAGTGCACAGCCGCTACCCCGTGGTCGATCCCGGACGTTCCCAGCTCCACTGAGCGATCCACCTGCTGGCCGTGGGCAACGCTGATTGACGCTAGATACGAGTATGAAGAGCGCAGCCCCCCACCATGGTCGACGGTGACCGACAACACTCCGGCCACAGATCCCGCAAACGTCACAACACCGGCGTCGGCCGGAATAACCGATGACCCCTCTGCGGCGAGAAAGTCGACGCCCCAATGTCCCCCGTACTGGCCAATCGGAGCAAACAGCTGCGTCGGCTCGCCGGCAACAGGCTTGGCAAGACCAGGGCAATCAGCCGACGGGAGGAGGAGCGCCACCAACACAAACAGCGAGGCAACGATGCCGATTATGAGTCCTTCCCGCCACGTACCGCACGGTCAACATACCCTGCAGCATTTCAGTGTGGAAGGGGATCGCAATCTTGACCGTCTGGCGTCCATCGCCGCTGTATACGGCGCTCACGGACGCCAGACCCACAAGCTAGGCGGGTGTGCTGGCTTCAGCGGTATCGGAAAAGGCCGGTGCAACCATCTTGGTGGCGACTTCACGCAACTCATTGTTGCGGAACGGTTTGACCAGTGCGCCATCTGCGCCAAGCCGCTTTGCTTCCGTGTGAACGTCCTCGTAGCCGGACAGGATGAGAACCTTGGCAGGAATCTCGGAGTCCTGCAGGGCAGCCAGGACATCCCACCCGGTCATGTCGGGAAGGCCAATGTCAAGAAGGATCAGATCCGGTTCGAAACTGGCGGCAACCTCGAGAGCCTCGCGACCGCATCCCGCGGTGGCGATTTCGAAACCTACAGGCCGCAGGCACATCTCGATGAGACGCCGCAGAACCTCGGAATCGTCGACTATGAGGGCTCTCTGTTTACGCAAGACTCGTCCAGACATGTTGTCGGTATTCCTCGTGGAACCTATATCTTGAAAGACCTGTCGACAGATCTGGGCGATAGTTAAGGAACTCGGTTCGTCTTTTTGGTGGGTAGGGCCACCGCTGCAACGAGCTCTTCCAACTGGCGCAGAGTCCTAACCTCGTAGACACTGTCACACAATCCGGCGTATCGGGACATCACCGAATCGCCTGTATCCCAGAAACGACTGGCCTCCGGATTGAGCCACAGAACCGACCGCGCCCGAGCCGCTAGCTCGGACATGATTTCTCGCTCAACGTCTCGGTAGTTGTTGCGCGCATCCCCGGTGACGATCAGCGTTGACTGAGCGGTAATCGAGTCGCTGTATCTGGCGGAGAAGCTGCGCAACACTGCTCCGTAGTCCGAATGACCGTAGCTCCCCACAATTCGGGCCTCTCGAGACATTCGATCCATGCTGTCGATGAAGTCAGTACCCGGGCCAAAATACCCCGTGACCTCGTCTACCTCATCGATGAATGCAAACGAACGCACCTTGGAGAACTGGTGCCCAACTGCATAGGTGAATTGCATGGTGAAACGAGCGAATGTCGCCATCGAGCCCGAAACGTCACACAACAGCACGATCTCCGGCTTAGAACGTCGTGGGGGACGGAACTGCGGATCGATCAGCGCTCCGCCATGAGCAAGCGATCTGCGGATTGTGCGCCGCAGGTCAAGACGCCCCTGACTCCCCCGGCGCCGTCGCTGCGCTAACCGAGTGGCCAGCTTCCTCGCCAATGGAGCTATCGCCGTCTCGATGCGATGCAGTTCGGCCCGGGTTGCATGCATCAGATCGATATCCTCGACCAAGGGCTCGCGCAGCGTCCGTGCCACCGCCTCCGCGCCGCGGTCAGCTACCAGTCGACGTACGATTTCGCGACGGAGTTCGGTTTGCAGCAGATCCATGAGCGCCGCCACGTCGTCCCTATCGAGATGGGCTTCGAGACCTTGCCCAGCATCGTCGCCGGCGAGCATCTCCTCGATCCCGTCAAGACGTTGCAGGACCCGGTACAGGTAGTAGCGGCCACCGACAGGGCGGCCCACCTGGAAGCCAGAGAGGGCTGACACCGCCGACTGCACCGCACGCCGTAGTGCACCACTCTCGCCAGTGCGAAGAGCTGCTGCGAGCTGGGCCATAAGATCGCCAAGATCCTCATCGTTACCGTCAGGACCGGCTCCCGCAGGCGCACTCGCACCGTTGGGGGCGGTAGCACGGTCGTCAGACGGACCAATCCTCGCCCCAACGCCGAAGAAGACATCAAATGCGGTATCAAAGGCATGGCGATGTCGGGGGATTTTGACCATGGTTGCTGCCAACGCCTCGCGCACCGCTTCCCGGCTGCCGATATCGATGTGTTGCAATGCCGCAGATGCATCCAGCGCTTCGGCCGTTGAGACAGGCAGACCGACCGCCCGCAGCTCACCAACAAACGAGCCGATGGTGCCGATCACGATTCGAGCAATTCCCGTTCGACCTTCTCGATGTCGGTCTGATACTTGAGTAGGACAGGGAGTGTGTCCTTGGTCGCCGCGGCATCAACATCCTCGATGCCGAGGGCCAGCAGGGTACGTGCCCAATCGAGCGACTCACTGACCGACGGAGCCTTACGTACCGCCAGCTCACGTATCGAACGAACGGTCCTCGCAATCTTGTCCGCCATGACCGCCGGCAGCTCGGGCACTCCGTTGGCCAGGATGAGCTTCTCCCTCTCCACCGTCGGATAGTCAATGTGGAGGAATAGACACCGACGTTTCAAAGCCTCCGACAGCTCCCTGGTGTTGTTGGAGGTCAGCACAACGATAGGACGATGCTTGGCCACCACGGTCCCTAACTCGGGAACTGTTATCTGGAATGCATCAAGCACCTCGAGCAACAACGCCTCAGTTTCCATTTCCACGCGGTCGACCTCGTCGACCAGCAGTACCACCGGGTCGTCGGACCTGATCGCCTCAAGCAGGGGCCTTTCCAACAGGAATTCTTCCGTGAAGATATCGCCTTCGACCTCGTGCCACGCTTTGCCTTCGTCGCTCTGCAACCGCAGCAGTTGTTTGTGGTAATTCCACTCGTACAACGCTTTGGCCTCGTCCAGGCCCTCGTAGCACTGGAGACGTACCAGACGTCTGCCTGCGGCAGCAGCAATCGACAAAGCCAGTGAAGTCTTGCCGACACCCGCCGGACCCTCGGCGAGGATTGGCTTCTCCAAGCGATCAGCCAGAAATACGACCTGGGCGATCCGGTCATCCGATAGATAGCCGACGCTTTCGAGTGCAGCAGAAACGTGATCGGCACTGTCCCAGGTGTTCATGATGCCTCCACAATCACCGATGCAGGTCGAGATCTGTCTGGGTGGCCCGGGTTCTCACGGTGAACACCGAGTCCCCGCTCAGGACACCGGCTCGACCGAACAACCGACCTCCCTGCCAGTTCGACAGCCCCAGTTCCGGCCGGTTGAGCGCATATTGGCCGTCAATCCAGCGAGTGAACCCATTCCCGACGAAAGGCGCGTCAATGGTTGCCCAGAATTCTTCGTGTTCCTCCGCAGACTGAGAGATGAGACTGGCCCCAAACCGGGGGCTCTGCTCGTTGAACAGTGCCACGGCAGTCCCTTGGTCGGGCACGACGGTCAGAGTGACCTCTGGGCTGGCTTCCCACTCCCACTCCTGCCCGAGCAGGTCATCTGCGATCAGTTCGGTTCTTGCCTCCATAACATCACCTTCGGCGCGACCAATGGCGATCTCCTCAAACCACTCGGGAGGGATGTACTCACGGGCGCTGGCGGTGACATGGAGCTTTGAGTTGGCTCCACAAGTCTGACCGGCGCGGTCAATCGCACCAAGGAACACCGGCACGAGCTCCGCGGCACGCGATTCAACGATGCAGCAGGTGTTGAGGGTGTTGCAGACCTTTCGGTCCAGCGAGTGCTCAACAGCGGCTGCGAACGTGTCTGCGGTGGCGCCGACGCCGGTGACAATCCAGGCTCCCCCGGTGCCATGGAGGCTGACCGGAATCCCGGCTTGGCGGGCAACAGCCCCCAGTTGGCCTACCGCGGCGCCAGAACCGCGGGCCACCGCAAGCGCGAGCCGCGGATCGGAGAACAGTGCCCATCCCGCAGCACGAGCTGGGCTGTCGACAAGCGAGACGACACCGTCGGGAAGTCCTGCCGCAGCGATAGCTGGAGCCAGGGCATGCTCGACGATCGCCCGGGCCGTTCCCAGTGCATCGGATCCGATCCGGAACACGACGGCGTTGCCGCTCCGTAGAACACCAGTCGCATCCGCAAAAACGTTGGGTCGTCCCTCAAATATGAACCCAACGATGCCCAAGCCCGAGCGAAGCAGATCGACCCGCCATCCTTCGTGTGCGACCGAATCGAGTACCTGATTGCGCACCGAGGCCGTGCTGGCCCAAATCTCGAGGCCGTCGATCATGTCTCGGCGCATCTGCGGTGACAAGACAAGGCGGGTTGTTGATCGCCCTCTCCCTCGTGCCGTGACTACATCCTCGGCGTTCGCCGCCGCGATCGGAGCGAAAGCAACATCGTCGCCCAGTCTTGCGGAGAACTCCCGATAGAACCGGGTGATCTGGTCGTCAGAGACGGCACCCATCGACTTGAAGCCGTCGGCGGCGGCCGTCACGGCGGCGGTGGCAGTGCGGTGGACAGCGGCCGGCACATGGAGCAGGTCTCCGGTTGACTGCACAACGACCAGATGATCCCCCCGGGCAAAATCGGCGGCCAGTTGTTCAGTCACATGAGTGACTGAGTCACCGCCGAACAGGATTGCCATGCCGGGTTCTAGATGCGTTAATCGATCAGTCATAGGTCAACGGTAGCCGTGGAATTCTGCGGAACGGAACTTCCAAGCTCCCCGAAGGGGAGCCGCTCAGATGTCACGGCGGCCCTGAGTAACCTCATGTCATGTCAGCTAAAGACGAGTTCTACACGCATGGCCACGATCCGGTAGTGGTCGGCTCCCATGCACAACGCTCCGCCGTCACTTCGGCAGCGTTCCTGCTCCCGCATCTGCTTGATGGCACCCGATTGCTCGATTTTGGCTGTGGTCCCGGATCAATAACGGTTGACCTCGGCCATCATGTTGCCCCGACCGGCTCGGTTGTCGGACTCGATAGCAACGCCGAGGTGGTGGAGATTGCAGCGCGGGAAGCAGCCGGGCCGGGGGTCAGCTACCTACGGTCGTCGGTCTATGACATTCCGATGGCAGATGAGGCATTTGACGTCGCTTATGGCCACCAGATCCTGCAACATCTCGGAGACCCGGTGGCTGCCCTTGGTGAGATCTATCGGGTTCTCGACCGTGGTGGGATCGTCGGGGTGCGTGACGCCGACTTCGGGTCCATGACCCATCACCCGCACTATCCAGAGATCGATGCCTGGCTGGAGGTCTATCACGGCGTTGCCAGAGCCAATGGGGGCGAGCCGGACGCCGGGAGACGACTACCGGAATGGGTCCGCCAAGCCGGCTTCATCCAGCCGACGATCACGACGTCAACATGGACATATGCGCGGCCCGACGAACGATTGGCTTGGGCGGAGTTGTGGGCGAAACGAATCTCGCTGCCGCGCTTTGCAGACAAGGCGGAGGAGCTGGGATTGGCCGATCGGGCCACCATCGGCGCGCTGGCGGACGCCTGGATCAGTTGGGGACACGAACCCGATGGTTGGTTCAGCTTCATCCACGGCGAAGTCATCGCCTACAAGCCGGGCTAGATAAGAACGACCAGATCGTCGCGATGGACTACCTCACCACCGACTTCTGAGGTGTGACGTCCCGCAACATGATCCAGCATCGAAGAGCCAACTCTGGCAAGACCCTTGCCGACAAGCCCACCATCGCAGTCGACGATTTCGACAGCGTCACCGACGGTGAACTCCCCCTGGACGGCAGTTACGCCGACAGCCAGCAGCGACCCACCATGGTCGCGAAGTGCGGCAATCGCACCGTCGTCAATGACAACCCTCCCCCATGAGGGCAGACCAAAGGCAATCCAGAGCTTGCGGGCTGACAGTTTGTTTTCTCGCGGTGCGATCCAGGTGCCGACTTCTGCACCGCCGGCCGCTTTGGCTGCGGCTTCGGGATCGCTGGCATCAGCGATCACCGTAGGAACACCGGACCATGCAGCCATCCGGGCCGCCGAAATCTTGGTGGCAACACCACCGGAACCCAACGTGCCTGCGGTGCGGCTGCGGTGCAAGGCGTCAAGAATCTCATCGGTATCCCGCACTGCCTTGATCAGTTGGGCCTCCGCGTCAAGCCGAGGATCGTTGTCATACAGCCCGGGGGTGTCAGTGAGGATGACCAGGAGCGCAGCGTCAACTAGATGTGAAACGATGGCGGCGAGTCGGTCGTTGTCGCCAAACTTGAGTTCGTCGACCACAACTGTGTCGTTCTCGTTGACGATCGGCACAATGCCCAAGGCCAACATCCTGTCCAAAGCCTCTCTGGCATGCAGATATTGCCCGCGACCCGCAACAACATCGCGCGTAATCAGAACCTGACCAACGATTCGCTCTCGTTTGGCGAACTCGCTCGCATACTTCTCGACAAGCTTGCTTTGGCCGACCGCGGCAGCGACCTGCAGACCTGGCACGTCAGTTGGTCGCTCGGTGAGGCCCATGGTTGCAAGGCCGGCAGCAACCGCTCCGGACGAGACCAGCACGGTCGGGTGACCTTGTTCCCATAGGGCGTTGACTTGCTCGACGGTGCGCACCAAGCCCCTATCGTCGATGCCACCGTCTGGCGAGGCGAGGCTCGATGATCCCACTTTGACAACGACTGGCCGACCAGCCTCCGCCCGCGTTCTCATACCTCGTCCTCTTCCTCATCTGCGGGTTCGTAGGTGAAAACAATATCGCCTATCCGAACATCGTCCCCTGCAACGGCACCGGCAGCCACCAGTGCTTGGTCGACACCGATTCGCGCCAACCGCTTTGAGGCGAAATCAGCAGCTTCAGCCACAGTGAGGTCATCCAGGTTGACGGCCCGCTCGGCCGCTCTGCCCAATACGACCCACTCCTCACCGACACGATTGATCCGGTACGCATCCGGTAGCGGCCGATGCAACATGTAGCCAGGGCGATCCGGTGCTTCGCGCACGTGACCTTCGATCTCTGCGGCGATGGCGTAGAGCAGATCATCGATTCCCTCACCGGTGACTCCCGAGATCGCATACAGCGGGAATCCGGCGTCGGCGGCCCATTCCTCATACTCGGTAGGGTCATCAACGGCGTCAGCTTTTGCGAGAGTGACTACACGCCGTCTTGCCGCCAGATCCGGAGAGTGTTCGGTCAGCTCCTTGATCAGGATCTCGTATTGCTGTTGAACCGAAACCGTCTGCAACGGGGTCGGGTCGAGCAGGATCACCAGGACCCTCGCTCGCTCCACGTGACGTAGGAATTCGTGACCGAGCCCTTTGCCATCCGCGGCGCCTTCAATGAGCCCGGGTATGTCGGCCATGACAAACTCATCGTCAGCGATTGACACCACTCCGAGATTCGGAGTGAGGGTGGTAAACGGGTAGTCCGCGATCTTGGGCTTTGCTTCAGAGACTCTGGAGATGAGGGTGGACTTTCCAGCGTTCGGATACCCAACCAGGGCCGCGTCGGCGATCAGTTTGAGTTCGAGGACAAGCGACAGCTCATCGCCGTACTCGCCCTGTTCGGCAAAGATCGGGGCTTTGCGATTCCTCGCTACGAGGGCGGCATTGCCGCGCCCGGCGCGTCCGCCGCGGGCAATCGTCACCTGCTGGCCTGACTCCACGAGATCCGCCAACAAGGTGCCGTCGAGATCTCGAATGATCGTGCCCAAAGGTACTGGGAGCAGTAGATCTTCGCCGACGCGACCATGGCGAAGTTCCCCCTCACCGTGGGTCCCTGATGGTGCTTTCCAGTGTGGTTTCCTGGCGAAGCGAAGCAGAGTGGTGATCGAGTCCGACGCTTCGACAACCACGGAGCCACCGGAGCCACCGGAGCCACCAACTGGTTTCCCGCGCGGCTTACCCTTCTGTCTCAGAAAGGAAGCGACACCGGCTCCACCAGAACCGCCGCGGACATGGATTACGACTTGGTCAACGAATGAAGCCACGCGGGCCCGCTCTCAGAAGTCTGTTAGACAATGTCAGCTCCGGCTCATCGGCTGCCATGCGCGGTAGCTCTATATGGAGAATCCAGAGGATTCCCCCAAGCAACCGAGCCAACGAGGTTGCCGACGAGCCTGCACGCCATTCGTCGAACAGCCTCCTAGCCAGCTACGACAATGCTCACCTGACGGCGACCCTTGCGGGTCCCGTACTCGACAACACCATCGCTCTTGGCGAACAACGTATCGTCGCTGCCACGACCGACATTGATCCCAGGGTGAATCCTGGTGCCACGCTGGCGAACCAGGATTGAGCCCGCCGTCACTGTTTGGCCGTCGAAGGCCTTGGGACCGAGCCGCTGCGCCGCTGAGTCGCGACCGTTCCGGGTTGAACCACCCGATTTTGTCTTTGACATGAGCTACTTCTCCTCAGCTACTGCAGCTTCTTCTTTTGCTGCGGTCTTGCTTGCGGCTTTCTTGGCGCCCGGCACCGTGATCTTCTTCACCTCGATGGTGGAGTAGGTCTGACGATGTCCGGAGCGCTTGCGGTAGCCGGTCTTGTTCTTGTACTTGAAGACCTCGATCTTGGTGCCACGATGCTCACCCATGACTTCGACAGTCACCTTGGCTTTCTCGAGCTTCTTGGCATCAGAAATGACAGTGCCATCGTCAGTGACGATCAGCAGCGGTGTGAAAGTGACCTCACCGGTCTCCTTGAGACGTTCTACGTCCAGAACATCGCCTTCACTGACCTTTGACTGTTTTCCGCCGGCGCGGATAATCGCGTACATCATTCCTCCGAGATCCCCGGACGCTTATCGGTCCGGTACACACTCACGCCGCGAGCAAACATGCCCCTCAGGTGAGCGCTGGCGCATGTTAGTACACCTCACGACAGGCCGAAAGCCGAGGGTCCCCAGCCCGAGCGAGTTGCCGTTCCCGTCCCGAGTTTGCGAAGCAAACTCGCAAGCTGCGGGGAACTCACCAAAGGTGAGTTCCTTTACCGCAGCCGCAAACTCGCAAACTGCCCACAGGGCAGCCCTAGGCCTCTTCCGAGACCGGAAGAGGAGCTCCGGAGGTCGCCGCCTCTTCATACAACAACACGCCACGCCCGTTGCAGTGTGGACAAAGGTCGCTGAACGACTCAAGTAGGCCTGCGGACACGTTCTTCCGTGTCATCTCGACCAGACCGAGATTCGATACATCGAACACCTGGGTCCGTGTCTTGTCCTTAGCGAGGTGCTCCCGCAACCTGAGCAAGACCGCGGCTCGATTCTTGATGATTTCCATGTCGATGAAGTCGATAACGATGATGCCGCCGATGTCGCGGAGCCGAAGCTGCCGAGCAACTTCTTCTGCGGCTTCGAGATTGTTCTGCAGGACAGTCTCTTCGAGGTTCGACCGGCCCACAAAGCGGCCGGTGTTGACATCTACGACAGTCAAGGCCTCGGTGCGGTCGATGACGAGGTGTCCCCCCGATGGCAGCCAAACCTTGCGGTCGAGCGCCTTGCGGAGCTGATCCTCCACATGGAACCGCTCGAATAGGCCCAACTCATCCTCGTAGAGCGTCACTTTGTCGAGGAGGTCGGCTTCGGTGCCCTCAAGATACGCTAGAGCCTGATCATAAGTCTTCGGATCGTCCACCAGAAGTCTGCGGAAGTCGCCAGTGAAGTGCTCGCGGATGACTCGGAGTACCAATGGCGGCTCTTCGTGGACCAGGCTCGGGGCCTTTGCCGTGCCCGCGTCCTCGATCTCTCCCCAGATATCGAGGAGGCGTTTGATATCGGCCTGGATGTCCTCTTTGGACGCACCTTCGGCAGCTGTGCGCACGATCACGCCCATACCTTTCGGGCGGACCTCACCGATCACCGCACGCAGCCTTCTCCGCTCGTCGTCGGGGAGGCGCCGCGAGATACCACGTACATCAGAGTCGGGGGCGAGGACCAAGTAGCGGCCGGCCAAGCTGATCTGGTTGGTGAGCCGAGCCCCTTTGTGACCCTGCGCATCCTTGACGACCTGGACGAGAACCGTGTCGCCGGGCTTCATCACCATTTCGATGCGCCGCGCTTTGCCCTCTATCTCAGCATCGTCATAGTTGACGTCGCCTGCGTAGAGAACGCCGTTCTTGCCTTCGCCGAAATCGATGAAAGCTGCCTCCATGCCAGGAAGGACGTTGCGTACCTTGCCCAGGTACACGTTCCCGACAAGAGACTTCTGATCCGAACGCGCCACATAGTGCTCGACAAGCACGGGACCCTCGAGGACAACGATTTGGGTCTGGTGCGGACTGGAGCGCACCAACATCTGCTTCCGTGCGGTGTCAGGGGGAAGGACGACCTCTAGATGGGGTCGACTGCGCCGAGTTTCCCCTGACCGACCCGACGACCCGCGCCGAGCTGTGTTCTGGTTGCGATTGTTATTGCTATTGCGCTTTGGAGAACGATCCCGCTGCTGACCAGATCGTTGCGAATTCCGGCTCTTAGAGCCGGATGCTTTCTTCTCCTGCGGTGTCCGTTTTGGTTCCTCGACCGCTCCCCGGCGGACTACCCGCGCGACCTTTTTGCGGAACAATGCCATTAATGATCTCCTTGAGACGCCCAATCGGGCGAGATGGTGTTGCCGGCCTATACGCCGGCGCCGATTGAGCGCTCTCAATGAAGCTTCCCACCGTCCAACTGGCCAGGACGGCAATAAACCCGGTAAAAGCCGGGTCGAAAGATGAGTTTGGATGTGCGAAGCTGGCCCGCATCCCTATCCCTGAATCGAGAGACTCGACCGCTCGTGGAGCGGTTCGACGACTCTGTAGAATAGCAGGAAATAGCGCGAAAACCCAGTCTTTTCCGGGCGGACGACCCCGATGTGCCACAGGATGCACCGCACTGCTACGATCACCCGTCATGCACCGACGTTCCGAACAGGGCTGGCTCGAAGTCATCTGCGGCCCGATGTTTTCCGGCAAGAGCGAGGAACTGATCCGCCGCGTCACCCGCTATCACCTGGCCCGGGTGCCAACTCAGACCTTCAAACCGGAGCTGGATACCCGCTACGCCGATAGGAAGGTCGTTTCGCACAGCAACCTGTCGATCGAAGCCGAGCCGGTCAACGATTCGGCGTCACTTTTATCTGCTGTCGAGGACCGCACGATCGTGGTCGGTATCGACGAAGGACAGTTCTTTGATATCGGCCTCGTCGAAGTCGTGACCATGCTGGCAAACGCTGGCAAACAGGTCATTGTTGCCGGTCTCGACCTTGACTACCTGGGTAGGCCTTTCGAGCCCATCCCCTCGTTGATGCTGCGTGCCGAGTATGTCACCAAGAGCTTGGCCGTCTGCCACCGTTGTGGTGGCCCGGGTTTGTTCACCCAACGTGTCGTCGAATCCGATGAGCTTGTCGTCCTCGGCGCTACAGATGCTTACGAAGCTCGTTGCCGGCATTGCTACGACCCAAACGAAGCGACCCAGACCAAGCTGCAGCTGGTCCAGGACGAGTAGGCGGAGTCAGCGCCGGCTAGATGTCGACATCGACCGGAACTGGGGACCGCCTCATCCATACTGAGTGGCCCAGCCCCAAAGCGAGACTCATCGCAATGTAAGCGGTACCGCCGGCGCTGAGGAACGGCAACGGCAGACCCGTCACCGGGGTGATACGGACAGTCATGCCAATGTTGACGAAGACGTGAAATACCAACATCGCAGCGACTCCGATGGCTACCAATTGGCTGAACCGGTCTCTGCCGTTGGCAGCTGCAACCAGCAGGCGCCAGGTGATAACGGCAAATAGACCGATAACCACAGTGGCTCCCACAAAGCCGAGTTGCTCACCGATAGCAGTGAAGATGAAGTCGGTCGATTGCTCTGGCACGAACGACAGATTGGTTTGGGCGCCCTCGAATAGTCCCCGACCGAACAACCCGCCTGACCCGATCGCGATCTTGCTCTGGATCAGGTTGTAGTTGCTATCGACAACATCGGAGGATTCATCGAGGAACGCCGTGATCCGAGTGAGCTGGTATTCGGCGATCCAACCCGCTTTGAACAAGGTGACCGAACCGACGACAGCGGCGAGCGTGAGGGAGGCGAACTGGCGCCAGGTTGTGCCGGCGCTGAAAACCATGGCTACGGCAACAAACCCAAACACCAGCATCGTGCCGAGGTCTGGTTGCTTAAAAATGAGGACAGCCGGCACGGCGACGACCGCAACAGACCGGGCCACTTCTGCCCAATGCAGTGACTTCTCCTGTGACGCGGCAAGCAGCGCGGCTAAGGCAAGTATCAGAGCTACCTTCGCCAACTCCGACGGCTGGAATTGGAAGAACCCAAAATCGATCCAGCGGTTGGCACCGGCGACCACAGGCATGTACAGAACCACGATCAGCGAGATGAGGCTGCCCACGTATGCAATTGGCGCCAACATCTTCAGCGTGCGGTGCTCGATCAGTGAGGTCACAATGAATGCGCCTATTCCAACGACGGCAAAGATCATCTGTCTTCGCACCAGGTCGGTAGGACTCTTTCCATCTGCAAGCAAACGTGGCGCAGACGCCGAGTAGATCATCACCAAACCGAGACCGCTCAACGCCAGATAGGACACAATCAGCATGATGTCGGGACGAAGAGCTCGTTCCCTTTGCAGCAACGTGACCGGTTCGGTACGTCGGGCGGCTAAGACCATCAGTCGGCCTCCTGGCCGACCTCGACCTCGGTTACGGGTTGGTCCAGAAGGTACTGCAGCACCGGCTTTGCGGTCGGGGCGGCAATGCCACCGCCGCTGCCCCCGCGCTCTACGATGACCACGACCACGTACTCAGGGTCCGACATAGGGGCAATACCGACAAAGAGCGCGGTCGCCACCGAGTCTTGGATGACGTCACCATTGTCATTGAATCGTTTCTTGATGATCTCGGCGGTACCGGTCTTGCCACCGATCTGGCCGACCAGCGGGCCGAAGTCTGTAAACGCAACATGGGCGGTTCCTCGCGGGTTGTTGACGACACTCTGCAGATCGTTGCGCAAGGCCCGCACTGTTGACGCCTCGAGGTCTTCTACCACGTTGAGCACCGTTGGATCGTTCCGCTCGACGAGAAGACCATCTTCGGTCCTGATCTCTCGGACCACCCGTGGTTGCCAGACAGTGCCACCGTTGACCAGCGCGGCATAGCTGGAAGCCAGCTGGATCGGAGTTGCCAACACGGATCCTTGACCTACAGCAGCTTGGAACAGATCGCCACCAAACCATGGACTATCGAAAGCGAGCCGGCTTGGGTCGAGGCGAAGATCATCTTCATCGGCCCATTTCACAAAGAGGTCCCGGTCAGGGATGAGGCCCGTCTTCTCGAACGGCAGATCGATTTGGGTCTTTGCGTCGAACCCGACTTCGCGAGCCCAATTCTGGAGAAGGTTCTCTCGCTCGGTTCCCTTGTTCTCGTTCCACAGGTCGTAAGCGACTTCCCAGAAGTAGGTATTACATGACCGCATCAGAGCGGTGTGGATGTCTTGGAGGCCGTCGTCCTTCCTGGTCCAGTTGAAGAACACCTGCTGACTACCTTCGCCCAGAGGCTTGGCTAGCTGGCCCGAGCAGAGGATCTCGTCTTCGACGGAATTGACGCCCTCGGGGGAGATGTTTTCCTCCATGGCCATAACGTAGGTGACGGCCTTGAAGGTCGAGGCGGGTGCGTACTGACCCTGGACGGCAAAGTTGGTCAACGCACCATCTGGGAGTGCGGCGAACTCCGCAGCGTTCCCGTCGACAAACAAGCCGGGATCGAAGTTGGGAACCGACGACATCGCCATTACCGACCCATCTTTGGCATTGAGGACCACACCAACGGCGCGCACCGGGCAGCCCTTGTCCTCCGTTCCTTCGTCGGCGTCGCCCGGATCGCAGCCGGCGGGGTTGTATTGGCTTCGTGCCAGGTCGAGTCCGTCCACCAATGCTTTCTCCAGCACCGCTTGCAGCTCGATATCAAGCTCGAGGACAAGAGTGTTGCCGGGTTTCGGGAACTCCTCCCCAAGAACGTCAAGGACGGTGCGAAAGGCATCGACCTGGAATTTGATTGAACCCTGCTCGCCCTGCAAGGCGGAGTCATATGTCTTTTCGAGACCGGCCTTGCCAAGAATGTCCGTCGAACTGGCGCCATCTTCAATGTCATTCTTATCGGGTTTACCGATATAGCCGAGGACACCAGAGGCGAGATTCTCGTAGGGATAGGTCCGTTGCGGGACTGGGCGCACCGAGACACCGACAAATTCTTCTCGATGCTCCGCAAGATAGATGGCGTCCTGAGTCTCGAGATTCGACATGACAACACGACGGTCGCCACGGTCGCGGGCGTCTTTGACAATCTCGGCAATCTCTGCAGCTTCCATGCCGGTGAATGCAGCCAACAACGAGACCAGCTCAGGTACGGCCGACTCGGGGACAAGAGCACCATCGACAACGGCAGACATGACCGCCGTGGTACCTGCAAGCTGGCGTCCTGCGCTATCGACGATCTGACCACGGGGCGCAGGTGTGTGAACAACCTTCACTTGCGAAGCGGCAGCGGCCTCGAGAAACCCGGCACTCTCGACGACCTGGACCTGCCAGAGCTGCAAGGTGAGAATCCCGAACATCACCATGAAGACGAAGCCCACGGCCCCTAGGCGCCAGCCCGATTTCATGATGACCAGCCGAGATGGTGTCGGTCACCGATCAGCCTGGTGGCGATCGGGAAGGCAATAGCGGCAATCGCTAGGTTGTAGACAGCTGGCATGAGGGTGTTCTTGATAACAATGGTGCTCGTGAAGAAGCGTTCTCCGAACAGCGTACCGATGATCAGGAACAATGCATTGGCCAGCAGCGTCAGGGCAAAGACTCCGATTCCAATCATCACCGGGCCGTCCTCCGCACGTTCGCGGAAACGGAGTCCGACATAGACAGCAACGGTGTACGCCATGGCCCACAGCCCGAGTGGAGAGCCACCCAGCAAGTCAACCAGCATGCCCGCCGTGAAACCGAGAAGAAGCGATGGCTCAGCGTCTAGGTACCTCGAGCAGGCCAGAACAACCACGATCACCACGGCAGGCGATGCGCCGAAAGGATTGATCCTGCCATCGCCGAACACCGCGGTCTGTGCAACCACCGCGATTACCACCAAGAGCAGGCTGATAGCGACTTTGCGCCCCATCATGGTGAGCCCTCGGAAGTTACCGTCTCTGGATCGGTGGCCTCCGGATCGGTCGTCTCTGGATCGGTCGTTTCGTCGTTTGCAGGAGGTTGCTCTAGAAGGTCCTCTTCGGGATTGGCGTCAAGCGGCGAATAGCCAACGATGACCCTCACGAAATCGAGACTAGAGAAGTTGACCGCCGGTTCTACTTCGGTGACCAGGCCAAAGCCTGCGTCATCGGCGGCTGTCTCGATAATTGTTCCCACGATCAGCCCAGCAGGGAAACGGCTGCCGGCGGTGACGACAACGGTATCCGCCCGCGCGGCCTCGGTGGCATCGAAGATACGGAGCACCAACGGCTTGACATTGTTCCCCGTCACGGTTCCAGACTGTTGGGTGACGGAGTCGCGGACTGCCACGGTGACGTTCGGGTCAAGAAGCAATCTGACCCGGGCAGAGCCGTCAAAGACCAAATCGATCCGTCCCACCAGACCTTGGTCGTCGATAACCGCATCCCCGACAGTAATGCCATCATCTGAGCCTTTGTCGATAAACCGGGCCAGGTCAAAACTACTCGACCCGGCTGATGCGATGCGGGCAACCACCGACGGCAGTTCGCCGGCAACGGTTACACCATTCAACTCCCTGAGGACCTCGAGCTCAGCTTGGACGCTAGCGAACTGCTGAACCTCCGCCCGCAGCCCTTCGTTCTCGGAGCGCAGCGCATCGTTCTCCTCTCGAAGACTTGCGATATCGGAAAGTGCATCAATGAAGCCGACCACAGGTCGGGTCACGGCCGAAGCAACATCCTGCAGTGGAGAGAACAGCGTTTGCACACCGTCGCGCATCGTTGTTCCAACACCTGCGCCATCACCACGCACATCAAAGGTAGCAAGCAAGAATGCAACAACGAGCAGAAATATGAACAGCGAGGTAGACCGCTCAAACCGCTGGAAAGACTGCATTAGATATCCCTGGCGGACGGCGTGCCGCAGATCCGGAGCGACGAGAGGTTAACGACGGCCGCTTGAGGAGAGCACATCATGGAGGACCTCGAATTCTTCGAGGCATGCCCCCGAGCCCAATACCACCGATTGCAGCGGCTTGTCCGCGGTGACAATCGGCATCCCGGTCTCGTTGGCGAGCCTTTGATCAAGGCCGCGGAGCAACGCCCCGCCCCCTGTCAGAACAATGCCCCTATCCATGACGTCAGCCGCCAGTTCTGGCGGAGTCTTGTCCAGAGCAAACTTGACCGCGTCAACCACCTGTTGCACCGGTTCTTCGATTGCTTCACGAATCTCCGCCGCACTGAGGACAACAGTCTTCGGCAGACCGCTGACAAGGTCACGACCGCGAACTTCCGCTGACGGCTCGTCAGGGAACGGGAATGCGGATCCGATGGCCATCTTCACCTGCTCGGACGTGCGCTCACCGAGCATCAGGTTGTATTCCTTCTTGACCCAAGCCATAACGGCTTCATCAAGCTCATCGCCACCAATCCTGGTGCTCTTGGAAACAACGATCCCGCCCAGCGAGATGACGGCAACCTCGGTTGTGCCACCACCAATGTCGACAACCATCGATCCGGAGGGCTCGTGAACAGGTAGGCCAACACCGATCGCGGCTGCCATGGGCTCCTCGATGGTGTAGGCACGACGGGCGCCTGCGTGATAGGCCGCTTCCTCAACTGCCCTGCGTTCCACTGCGGTAATGCCGGAAGGAACGCAGATCACAATGCGGGGCCGTGCCGCAAAGCGACGGTTGTGCACCTTGTTGATGAAGTAGCGGAGCATCTTTTCGGTGATGTCAAAGTCGGCAATGACGCCGTGACGCAGCGGCCGGATCGCCTGGATATGTGACGGTGTCCGCCCAATCATCCGCTTGGCTTCCATCCCCACCTCGAGCGGCTTGTTGTCGCGCGTGTTGATGGCAACAACCGACGGCTCGTTGAGCACAATGCCCATGCCGCGCACGAACACGAGCGTGTTGGCGGTGCCTAGGTCGATAGCCATATCGCGGCCAGCGACAGAAAAGAGGTTGTCAAGCATCGTTGCTCACAGTTGAGGGACAGAGTTCAGTTTACCCAGACGCCACCGGTCACGTCGCGAAAAGCGACTGCCAGCTGCGCCATACCGTATATGTGGTTGCGGACTACCCCAAATTCACGGCCGTCGGCTAGCCAAAGAAGAGTCCTAGCTCGCGTTCTCCGCTGGTCGGAGAATCGGAACCGTGGACCACGTTTTCCGCCATGATCAAGCCAAAATCGCCTCGGATCGTGCCCGGTGCGGCTTCTGCGGCATTCGTTGCGCCCATCAGGGTGCGAGCGACGACGACGGCGCCTTCACCCGACCACTCCATCGCTATGACCGGTCCGGAGGTGATGAATTCAACAAGCTCACCAAAGAACGGCTTCTCCGTGTGCTCGGCGTAGTGCCGGCCTGCCAGCTCCTCAGTTATGTGGAGCATCCGCATCTTCTCGAGCTTGAGACCCTTGCGCTCGAACCGACTGATGACTTCACCAACAATCGCCCGCTTCACGCCGTCCGGCTTCACCATCACGAATGTGTGCTCGACCGCCATCTGTCCTCCATCAACTCTTGAGTTCGCCGCCAGATAGTAGCGCCGCCCGAAACCAGACATCGGCCCAAGCGTGAGCAGCCCAATGACATGCACCGCGCTGAACGCGCAATGAAGCAACGACCTCCGTGGGGGTGTTTGAGGGGGCGGCCTTTGCGCCGGCCCCCTCAATAGCGAGGGAAGGCTCCGCCTGACCGAGCAGAAAGAGCGCGGCCGGAAGGCCGCTCAAACACGAACCACGCCCCGAAGGGGCCGTGGTGAGAACTCGATCGAATCCTTGATTCGATCGAAATGCTATTCCATGTCGTATTCAGAGACTTGATCAATCTCGGCCTCGAAACGTCTGTGCACAGGCGAGGGTGCGTGATCCAAGCTGAGAGCGTGCCGAGCCTCACCGATCACGTACAAGGAGCCAGCGACTACCACGCCCGTTCCCTCCTGGGTGGCAGCAATGGCCTGGGTGACCGCGTCGGCGACCGGCACTACAGCCTCGGCAGACACACCAAGCGCGGCGCCTGCCGCGGCGGCGACCTTATCGGCTGCGATTGCCATGTGATCATTTGCCTCGGTAGCAATGACTCTGCTGACGAGACCTTCAAGAGCTGCGACGAGAGACCCAACGTCTCGGTCACCGCGGGCTCCGACAACCAGAATCCAGTTGGCTTCTTCGAACTCTTCATCGAGGGCGGTGGCCAGCCCGTGAAAGCCTTCCTCGTTGTGTGCGCCGTCGATGAGGATGGTCGGTGCCAGCCCGGCTACCTCGAGCCGCCCCGGGGAGCGAACCGTAGCCGCGGCGTCGCGGACTGCGGCGTCATCAAGCGCCCGACCCAAAAAGGCCTCACAAGCGGCGATCGCGGTGCCGAGGTGGACTGTCTGGTGTCTGCCGTGGATACCGAGAACCAGATCGTCATAGCGGCCATACATGCCCTGCACGCTCACTACCCAGCCACGCTCATCCTGTTCAGCAGACAGCACGCGGAAGTCGCTGCCCGACCGGTGCCAGGTGGCTCCAGTTTCTTCAACCCGCTCGGTAACGGACTCGAGAGCCTCGTCGCTCATCGGTCCAGTGACCAGCGTTCCGGACTGTTTGACGATCGCCGCCTTTTCAGCGGCAATCTGCCCGTGGGTGTCGCCGAGATAGGACACATGGTCAAGGGCAATCCCTGTGATGACCGAGACGTCCGCCTCAACAACGTTCGTGGCGTCATGACGGCCGCCCAAGCCGACTTCGATGACAGCCAGGTCAACCGCATCAACCGCAAAAGCGCTGAATCCGACGGCAGCGGTCAACTCAAAGTAGGTCGGACTCTCGTCGAATTGCTCTTCTTGCATAACCACAAAGGGAGCGACGTCCTCTACGGCGCGAGCCAGATGGGTCGGTCCGAAGGAGGCACCGCCGGTGGTGTATCGATCCTCAACCCGATGGAGATGGGGCGATGTGAATGAGCCGGCAAATAGCCCGTGAGCTCCCAAGATGTCGGAGATCATGCGGACAACAGTGGTCTTCCCGTTGGTACCCGCAACGTGGATGACCGGATAGGCGCGATGGGGGTCGCCCATCAGTTTGAGCAACCGCTCTATACGAGCGAGTCCGGGTCGGATCCCTTCGCCAATTCTTCTGTCGAGGAACGCAACGGCCGCCTCGTAGTCGCCTGGGTAGTCAATATCCACAGTCACCTATTCCAGTTCCGCAAGCTGGGTTCGCAGTTTTTCGAGTTTGGCCGACGCTTCGGCCACTCGGGTTCTCTCACCAGCAACCACATCCGCCGGAGCTCTCTCCGCAAACTTGGGGTTGCTCAGCTTCGCTTGAGAGCGTTCCAGCATC
>JASJHC010000119.1:0-8358 GCA_033791245.1 Acidimicrobiia bacterium
CCGTCACCGACAGTGACGAACTGGCCTTGATCCCACCCGTCTCCGGAGGCGCACTGGCAACTCGCCCCGCCGATGCTTCCGCTGGCCTCCTCGTCATCGCTTTGCTCGCCGCCCTCGTCATCTCAAACCTGGTCAGCACTCCAACGTTTGTCTTCGTCGTCGTCGGCACGGCTCTGGCTTGGCTTTGGGACGCGACGGACGTGCTCCGTCTCCGCACCATCTCGGTCAATCCAATCCCACTGATGATTGGAGCTACCGCAACCGCCAACGGTGCCTATACCTGGGGTGCAGCCGGGTTCGCCGGTGGCGTTGCAGTCGCCATCATGATCACGTTGGCGTGGAGCGTCCTCGATCCGGGGCAACGCTCAACCCGTGCTGTGGCCGTCGCCATGGCCCTCGCCGTCGGAGCCTCGCTGGCAACCGGGGCGCTGACCATGACACATCTTTATTCGATACCAATGGTGATCGCAGCTATCGCCATCGCCGCCTCCGCTGGATTCGCGGCATGGGGCGTCCAACAGTCCGGCGGCGAGGTTGGCGGCCTTGATCCCAACCTAGGAATGGTCTTGGGGGCGGTCATCGCCGGTCTTATCAGCGGACTCGCTGCCGACACACTGCCTATCACCACAATGATCCTCGCGGCTGCCGCCAGTGCAGCTGGGCTGATCGCCGGTCGGGCCTACGGCTCTCTGCTCCGCACCGGGTCGGTAATCCACACTGCCCGCGCCCCCGGCCTACTGACCATGTTCGACGCCGCGTTGTTTGGTGTTGCCGCCTTCTGGGCAGCGATCTGGATCTTCGCCTAGACGGCTGAGGCGAATCGCCAATTCGACCTATCGCTCTAGGAGCTGAGCTGTTCTCCGAGGAGAACGCCAACAAACGCCGCGCTCAAACCCAGCGCCAAAGATATGGCAACGTTCCCAAACGCCAGCGATGCTGAACCCGTGCGGGCGAACACCACAGTTTCCGAGGTGAAGGTCGAGAAGGTCGTGTAGCCGCCCAAGAACCCAAAGAAGAGGGCAAGTCGCATTGTCGGACCGACCCGCCCCGCATACATACCGGCCAGAAAGCCAAGTAAGAAGCTGCCGGTGATGTTCACAAAGATGGTGGCCCACGGAAAGCCTGCTGAGGTCCCCACGGCACGCCAAATGATGTAGCGCAATACACTGCCGACTGCACCGCCGGCCCCGACCCAGAAAACGTCCTTCAACACGGGCCGGAGCATAGGCGGAGCCCGCTCGACAATGGCGAATAAGGCTCAAGTCTCAACTATGCTTATGCCGATCATGGGATATATGCGACGCTTCCGCGCGATTCTTCCACTCCTCGCCATCACGGTCCTTGGCCTCATTCCGGTCAATGCGGCTGCCCAAACTGGCGTCATCGACGATGCCAAGGAAGCGAAAGAGAACGCCTACGAGGAGTACCTCACGGCAAAGGCAGAACTCGATGACGCGATCTTCATCCTCGTTGACCTCGAGGGTCAACTCGCTGATCTCGAGTACCGCATCGGCCGCATGGAAGGCCGCATCGATGAGGACGAGGAGAACATCGCCAAGCTGCGCTCAACCGCCCAGGCACTTGTCGTCAACTCCTACATCAACAGCGGCAGCAGCTCGCTCGACTCCGCCCTCGATGCCTCCAACGTCCAAGACATCCTTACTGCCCAGCACATCATCAATCGTGCTGCCGACAAGGGCACGGCCGCGCTCGACCGGCTGGACGCCATCACCAGAGACCTGCTCCGCCAAACCTCCACCCTGGACGAGGACAGAGCCGAAATCGCAGCGCTGGAACAACAACAAGCAAGCCTGGTCGGCAGCCTCGACGAGCTGACGGTTGCCGCCGAGACGCTCTATCAGCAGGCCAAAACCGAGTACGCCGCCGAAGTACGTGCCTGGGAGGCGGCCGAACGGGCCCGCAAGATCGCTGAGGCAGCCAAGAGGAGCGGAGCGGCCGGTGGCCTCCCCGCCGGGACGATTCCCGACTTCATTTGTCCAGTGTCAGGCAGTGTCAGCTTCACAAATGACTGGGGCAACCCTCGCTCTGGTGGTCGTACCCACAAGGGCACCGACATGTTCGCTAACAAGGGTGTCCCCGTGGTGGCTGTCACCGATGGCACTCTCCGCTTCAGCAATGGTGGCCTCGGTGGCATCTCGATTTGGCTCAAGGGCAGCGGCGCCAGCTACTTCTACGCCCACCTCGACTCGCGAGTGTCAGGCTTATCCGCCGGCTCCTACGTGACCAGAGGAACCGTCATCGGATACGTCGGCAACACCGGCAACGCCTACGGCGGGGCCGACCATCTCCACTTCCAGCTCCATCCCGGCCACGGCAGCGCCGTCAACCCCTATCCGACGCTCGCTGCCGCTTGTTAGCAGGCGGTAGCTTGCGAGCTCGGCTACTGCGGACGCGGAGCGACGACCGAGTGGCCAACAGGCCGGACCGATCAACCAACCTGGAATTGACTGTTACCCTCTCCTACGGAAGTCGAAAGGCCATATCCTGAAGCAGCATCGCCGTCGCATTGACCAAGTACTTGACCCCGAGTTTGTCTCGGGTGTCGACGAGATCCCATTGGATGACCTAAGGAGCCGCCGCGGCATCTGCGACGACCTCGACTCTGAACTCTCCTACTACCGCCGTCTTCTTCACGGCCGGATGGACTTGCTGTCATTCGAGCTCAGACGACGCAGCGGCGAGGAGACCCGAACACTGATCGAAGCTCTCCCCGATATCCTGTCGGACGGATCCGAGGAGGGTCCCTCCCACTTCCTGGTCCCCAAGTCGCTTCCGGTTGATCCGCCCGATGTTCCAGCAGAGGGACGTCGTCCCATCGACCGGGTACTTGGCGACGACTTCCTCACACATCTCCCCGACATCAAGACTGCCGAGCTCGAGGAAATCCAGCTCATGCTGACCGAAGCGGAGAGCAAAGTCTCACAGCAGCGGCGCGGCGTGTACGAGGTGCTTGAGCAGCTCACCGGTGAGGTTGCTCGCAGATACCGTGATGGGCTTGCCTCAGTCAACGAGCTACTCGAGCAGTAGTGCGGATCGCGACCATTCGATCGGGCCAGATCGAATCCACTCACGATGTATCTGTCGTAGCCGTCAACGGTGACGGTCAGGTTCTCGGAGCTTGGGGCGAGCAGGGCATCACATTCTTCTACCGCTCAGCTGTCAAGCCATTCCAGGCAACCATCTCACGCGAAGCTGGAGCCGATCTACTCCCCGAGCAAATCGCAATCACCTGCTCGAGCCACGGCGGTTACCCAATCCACTTGGGATTGGTAGAGGCCACCCTGGCCCAAGCCGGCCTCACCACAGACGATCTTCGCTGCCCGTCGGCCTGGCCGCGCGACACTGCGGCCAAGGATCTGCAACTGATACAAGGAGCCCGGCAGCCAACGCGACTATTCAACAACTGCTCTGGAAAACACAGTGGATGGTTGGCGGCCTCGGTCGCCGCCGGCTGGCCAACGGCGACCTACCTCGAACTGTCACATCCGATCCAAGAGCGGGTTACCGCCTTGGTGGCAGAAGTCACCGGCGTCGATCCGGAACCGATTGGTGTCGACGGCTGCGGAGCGCCCACACTGCGCGGCGAACTCACCGGGCTGGCGCGTGCGTTCGGTCGCCTCTCTTCCGAAGCAAGATTCGCCGAGATCGCCAATGCGATGCAACGGTTTCCCGCGTTGTTGTCGAGCAATACACTGAACGAGGGCAAGTTTGCCGCTTGGTGGGGCGGTCCGGTTAAAGGTGGCGCCGAGGGATTGATTGCAGCTGGTCGCCATGGGATCGGAATCGCCGCCAAAAGCCATGAAGGCAACGTCGACATCGCAATTGTCGGATTGTTGGAAGCAATTACCCATCTCGGGTTGTTGTCATCAACAGCGCAAGAAGCGCTTGTCGACGTCTCCAGAATTCCCGTCCTTGGTGGCGGCAAGCAGGTCGGCACCATAGAACCGATCAAAGCCTAAGAACGCGGAACCCATGCTTACCCATCAGAATTGGTCAGCGGCGGGATTCAATCTCCCCCCGATATCTCCACTTGTCGGCCCCTTTCCCGATCGCACCTGGCTTGAAGTCTGGTGGAAACATCGTGGTATTGGGGAACTCATCGTGGCCGAGACTGCGGACAGCCTGTTGGCTCTCACCGCACACGATGACCAGATCAGGTTTGCCGGCGAGGCCGATCTGACGGACTACCACTCCCCACGGGGCACGGCCACTGCACTGACGGAACTCGTCGGCGACCTGAAACCGGGCACCGCCATCCGCCTCGATAGCCTGCCCGAAGATTCGGCCGCTGCGGTATCAAGTGCGTTGGCCAAGGCCGGTCTCCAACCTGCAACGGAACAACACACTGTGACCGCAGTGCTGGAACTCCCAACGAGCTTCGACGAGTACCTCAGCCAGCTCGGCAAGAAGGAGCGCCACGAGCTGCGCCGCAAGCGCCGCAAGCTCGATGCTGAGGCCGGTCCGGCACGCCTCGAACGCCGCTCCGGACCCGACGCCGTTGCATTATTCGCCAGTCTTCATCGCCGCTCTTCTGGGGACAAGGGAACCTTCATGAGCACCGAGATGGAGCAATTCTTCCTTGCGCTACACACCGATGCTCACGGCGTCATCGACGTACTGGTAGATGGAACGGACCGACCGGCGGCGGCGATCTTCTCGTTTGAGGACGACCACGGTTTCTATCTCTACAACAGTGCGTTCGAACCGGACATCAGAAATCTCTCTCCCGGCAATGTCATCCTGTCTCACCTGATTGAGCGATCCATCGAATCGGGCAAACAGGTATTTGACTTCCTCAAGGGTGACGAGACCTACAAGTTCCGTCTTGGCGCTACCCCCCGCCCCCTCTTCGTTGTGACCGCAACCACATGATCAAGAACGTCGCCTACCTGTCTTTACACAGTTGCCCTCTAAAGCAACCGGGAACCGGCGACGCCGGGGGCATGAACGTATATTTGCGCGAGCTCGGCAAGGCAATGGCGGAATCTGGCGTCAACGTCGTCGTATTCACCCGACGCTCTGACGAGACCACGCCAGGCGTTGTCGAGGTCACTCCTGGGTTCAAGGTCGTCCACATCGAAGCTGGCCCTCACCTCGTTCTTCAGATGAACCAATTGCCGAGCCTCATCGGCGAGTTCGCTGAGGCGACGCTTGCGTGGATCGACCAGAGCGGCGAGCACTTCGACATTCTGCACAGCCACTACTGGCTGTCCGGCTGGGCCGGTGTCTTGCTCAAGGAGAAGCTGGGCCTGCCTCTGGCAAACTCATTCCATACCTTGGGTCGGATAAAGGACCTCACCCGCCGCTCCGACCAAGCTCCCGAAGGCACTATCCGCACCCTGACCGAGGAAGAAGTGATCGCACGGTCAGACTGCGTCGTCGCCTCCACCCCATACGAATTCGATGACTTGATAGAGCACTACGCCGCGGACCCGGCGCGTTTGTGTACCTCTCCCCCGGGAATCCGTCACGATGTATTCACTCCAGGCGACAAGGAAGCGGCGCGTCTCTGGACGGGTCTCGGTGGAGGCCCAATTGCTCTCTTTGTCGGCCGCATCCAACCCCTCAAGGGTCTCGATGTGGCGGTAGCTGCGCTCGGCCATGCGACTAACAAGTCACTCCAGCTTGTCGCCATTGGAGGGCCAAGTGGTTCGGAAGGACCGGCGGAGATGAAGCGTCTCGAGCGTTTGGCAGTATCACTGGGCGTTGCGGATCGGGTGCACTTCATTCCACCGGTTCCCCGCGATCAGCTTGCCGTGTTCTATCAAGCGGCCGACGCCGTGATCATGCCGTCACGATCGGAGAGCTTCGGGCTGGTGGCTGCCGAGGCTCAGTCCTGTGGGACCCCCGTGATAGCCGCAGCAGTCGGAGGCCTCCCCTACATCATCGAAGACGGTCAATCGGGAATCCTGGTTGAAGGCCACGATCCTGTTGACTACGCAAAGGCTCTAGATCGGGTACTCGACGATCCTGATTTTGCAGCAAGCTTGAGCCAAGGCGCAATTGCGCATTCCGAACGCTTCTCTTGGGATACCACCGTCTCGCGCCTGCTGGAGCTCTATGCCGGGATCGCGCTCAACCCGATGTGAGTAGAAACGGCATCTGAACGGGTAGTGAATACAGTTCCTGAATCCAACAAGCCCAGCCACCTCTGCCGGGTACAGGAACCGCGAAAAGAAACCTCTGTACGACTTGTAAACACCCGTTGTGCACAACCCCCTGTGGATAGGTGTGGATATGTGGAGAACTACCTGTTCTAGACCCAATCGAGCATTAGTTAGCCATAGTTACAGGCGATAGTATTGGGGAAAACCCCAGAAACGATGGACTTGTAACCGGTCTTCACAACCCCTAGGTTCGAAGATGCAAAGCCCAAGGGGCTCAGGCATACCTACCTCGTCCGGGGAAGTGCGGGGGATGCGTCGCCAGGGTTTCTTGGGCTCTTGCATTCTTGCCAACAATCAGAGCGGTCACGTGCCACAGATCACAACCATTCAGCTACCAATCCCCTGGGTGTCTTTTGGTCTCCCCGAGCGACTACAGACCGGAACGACTTGCCTCGTCGACGGCTCTCCAGCTTGGGGGTGGGATGGCGCCGCACCTGACCTGGGGATTCCCACAGTGGCGGATGCCACCGGCCAGAATGCCGAAGGATGGGATCTCGATCATGTGGTCTTGCTGGTCCCCGATCTGACCGGGCTTACCGCAGAACTGACGCCAGTCATCGGTGCACCCCGGCTGCGGACGTTGGTCAACGGCCGTCCTACTGCCTTCTACCGGGTCGGACCACTGCTTGAGGTCGTCGAGTCACCGGTGCGGGCGCCAGCGCTCTTTGGACTCGCATTAGTGACCACTCACTCGCTTGAGGTCACCGTCCTGCAATGGCGAGCGCGGGGGCTAGATGTGACCGATCCGCAACCAGCCATTCAACCCGGGCGGCGCATCTTCACAGTAAAGGGGACCGAGGCTGGCCTGGCGGTTATGTCACCCGACGGGCCGGGGTAGGGCTATATCCCGAAGATCAACTGACGAAGCCGGACCCGGCTCGTCTCATAGGTGTCGAGGTCGATACGCAGTGAGCCAAGACGTAGCCCACGCATCCGATCACCGAATCGGGTCGCCACCCGCACCACCCCGTCATCATGCTCCAACGCACCCAACCCAAGGCAGGCACCGGTCTCGTTCAGCACACCGACCAGCATCCCCTCCAACCGCGACAAGTCGAACGCCTCTGGCAACGTCGGAGCAAACACCGATGAGTGCACCCGCCACCGCTGCAGGTCAGGCTCGAAAGCGTCTCGGAATGCAGCGATGAGACGAGAGCGCTGTTCCAAGGGACCCACCAATTGCAGACCTGGGGGCGGCTCGGACTTGGCGATGCGGGCGCCAAGGAAACGGCGCAACATGCCGATTCCTGGTTCGAGTTCTTCGCCACGTTGCATCGCGATGATGAGATTCGGATCACACAATTCAGTCACGTGATATGTCAAGGTTTGGCCGACGACTCCGGACACAACACTGCTGGTATCAAGCACGATGAAGTCGGCGCCTTTGCGGGCCTCCTCGACCAAGGTCGCGGTCGCGACGACGTGCGGTAGAACGACACCTTGGGGTTGGGTGGAGCCCACAAAACGCATCGCGTCGGGGCGAGACAGGTCATCGAGGTCAGCCTGCGAGCGAACCCAACGCAACGCAACGCACGCAGGCGCTCCGACACTCGGGACCGCAACGTCAGCATCAACAAACGCAACAGACCTTCCCTCGTCGAGGGCGTCGCGCAGCAGGAGTCGCGACATTGTCGTCTTTCCGGTGTTGGCTGTTCCCATCACCATGACGACGCCGCGCTCGCCGATGACGCGTTCGCGCAGAGACGCGTACGGCTCGGACTGATCCACGAGGCCTCCTGTCAACTTCCTACCAATCCGATTCTATGACTGGTCGACGCCTGTCGGATCACTGGACTCGTTTCGGGCCAATCGACGAGTCCGCCGCCCAAACCGCCTTACCTTCGGTTCCTGGTGGCTCGGCGAAGAACGATCCGAACTCCAAGGCGCATACGGTGCATCAGTCACATCGGCGAGAGCAAGAAGAACGGTGTCGTAGTTGACTCGCCATCCTGCATAGTCTCTCCATGCCTGATCTCGGTCCGGCTTCAACTGCAGACCCGCCGCGGTCAGTTCGTCCCATGCTTCGTCGAATTCGCCGCGGCTGATGGAGATCGGGTCAGTTGGAAGAGGATCAGGGTCAAACTCGATACCAAAGAAGTCGGCCAAGCGTCGCAAAGTCAGGAACCCGGAACGAATACACACCCCGGCCGGCCCTACCTCCACTCCCTCG
>JASJHC010000120.1:0-6776 GCA_033791245.1 Acidimicrobiia bacterium
GGAGCCCTCTTGCCCCGCGTCTTCAACATGATCAAGGAGAAACAATGAAGAACTGGAAACCCTTCCTGGGTTTGCTGCTCGCCTTTGCTCTCGTTCTCACCGCATGTGGTGATGACGGCGCTGAGGAAACCACTGCAGCTCCGGCAGAGACAACCGCTGCCCCAACTACAGCTGCACCTACGACAACCGAAGCTCCGGCGGAGACCACAACAACTGAGGCTCCCCCTGCTGAGGAAACCACAACCACACTGCCACCGGTCGTCCGTGCCGACGCTGATCTGGTGATCTGGGCCGATGACACCCGGACCCCAGCCATCCAGGGATTTGCCGATCAGTTCGGCGCCGACAACGGAATTACCGTTGCTGTGCAGGAGCTTGGCTTTGGCGACATCCGCGACCGTCTGGTCGTTGCCGGCCCGACCGGTGAAGGTCCGGACATCATCATCGGTGCACATGACTGGCTCGGCGAGCTCGTCACCAGCGGTGTTGTTGCCCCGCTTGACCTGAGCGCCGTTGAGGGTGACTTCAGCGAGGCCTCGATCAGTGCGTTCAACTACGAGGGTCAGACTTACGGTCTTCCCTATGCGGTTGAGAACATTGCTCTTATTCGCAACATCGACCTGGTTCCTGATGCGCCAGCTACCTTCGAGGAGCTCGAGGAGATTGCACTCGGCCTCGTCGAGGACGGCACAGTCGAGATTCCTCTTGCCCTTCAGGAGAATGGCAACGGCGATCCGTTCCATAACTACCCGCTGTTCACCGCACTCGGTGGCTATGTCTTCGGTCTCAACGCCGACGGCAGCTACAACCCCGAGGACCTCGGTCTTGACAGCGCTGGTGGTTTGGTGGCTGCTCAGGCATTTGCCGATTGGGCAGAATCTGGCCTTATCGACGTCGACATCACATACGACATCATGACGGAGAGCTTTGGTGCGGGGAACGCTCCGTTTGCCATCACCGGTCCGTGGGCACTCCCGTCGTTCGAGGGTGTCAACTTCGTTGTTGAGCCGATTCCGTCCGTCGCAGGCGGCGACCCTCGTCCGTTCATCGCGGTGCAGGGCTTCATGGTTTCGGCCTTTGCCGAGAACCCGCTGTTTGCCCAGACATTCGTTCTTGACCTGATGGCAACGCAAGAGGCACAGGAAGCGATTTTCGCTGCCGACCCACGGCCTCCGGCGCACTCAGCGGCGTTCGACACCGTTGCCGCCAGCGATGCGAACATCCAGGGCTTCGGGCTCTCGGGACAGAACGGCTATCCAATGCCGGCGATCCCGGCCATGGGCGCCGTCTGGAGCGCATGGACTGATGCCTATCAGTTGATCCTGACTGGCAGCGATGCTGTCCAGTCGTTCACCGATGCGGCGGATCAGATTCGTACTCTGATCGCAGAGGGCTAATCGATAAATGACAGACGGCGGATCGAGCAGGCGTAAGGGCAGGACGGTCAACACCGAACTGCCCGTGCCTGCTGGCTCGCCACAAGACCAGGGGAAGAAATTTCCCTGGTCTTTGTCATTTACGTGGGGGCTCCTCGTCAAGCTCCTGTTGCTCGGCGCGATCAATCTGTTGGCGGTGTGGTCGATCCCCAGCATGTGGTCGCAAAAATGGTGGCCCGGCCTGCTGGCCGTTGTTGTGGCCACGGCCTTGTTGGACTGGGCCTATCTCAAGCCACGAGCGGTCGCAGCCAAATACCTGATCCCTGGCACGATCCTGGCGCTGCTGTTTGCCGTGGTCCCGGTGATCTACAACGCCTACATCGCGTTCACCAATTTTGGTACCGGCAATGTTCTCACCCGTGAGCAGGCGATCGATGGCATCACCGGTCGGGTTTCCAACGTGCCTGGCTCGACTCAGTTCGGATTGACCCTGCTCGCTGACGACGATGGTCTGGGAGAGTTCGCGCTGCTCCTCGAGAATGACGCCGGGGACCAATTCTTTGGTACCGCCGATGAGTTCTTCGAGCTGGCATCCGGCGACATCGACGTTGATGCTGAAGGCAACGTCCTCGGCGTGGACGACTATGTGAAGCTGAATCTCGGTCAGATCGCGGATCGGCAGCAGGAGCTGGTCGACCTCGAAGTGTTGTCAGACGAAGGCACGATCAAAGTGCTCACCGTTAAGTCGGCGGCGGTGTACGAACCGCTCTACGCGTACGACGACGCCACCGGGACAATTATCGACGCCGAAACGGGTGTCGCCTATACCGCCATCGAAGGCACCTTCACCGCACCCGATGGCGCCACCATCAACCCCGGCTACCGCGCCTTCATCGGCTGGGACAACTTCACCCGCATCTTGACTTCCGAGGCCATCCGCGGACCGTTTATCCGGGTATTCCTATGGAACTACGCCTTCGCCATCCTGTCGGTTATCACCACATTCATCTTTGGTCTGGGGCTGGCGTTGGCTCTCAACCACCCGACCATGCGGGGCAAGCGGATCTATCGCTCGCTGCTGATAATTCCTTATGCGTTGCCTAGCTTCATGACAGCACTGCTGTGGCAGGGCATGCTCAACCAGCGCTTCGGAGTGATCAACGATCTGCTCAACGCCAACATCGCATGGCTCCGCGACCCCACGATGGCGAAGATATCGGTGTTGCTTGTGAACCTGTGGCTTGGTTTTCCCTACATGTTTTTGATTACAACCGGTGCTCTACAGGCGATCCCGGGCGAGCTGAAGGAGGCAGCCAAGGTCGATGGAGCCGCAGCCAACCAGGTGTTCCGGAAGGTCACCTTCCCGCTGTTGATGGTGACCGTCGCCCCGCTGCTTATTGGCTCGTTTGCGTTCAACTTCAACAACTTCAATCTCATCTTCCTGCTGACTGGAGGCGCCCCGCCCATTGCGGGTGCGCAAACGCCTGCCGGTCACACCGACATTCTGATTTCGTACACCTACCGGCTTGCCTTTGAGACCGGTGGCGGAGCTGACTTTGGTTTGGCGGCAGCAATCGCTGCGCTCATCTTCTTTATGGTCGCAACGGTCTCAGCGATCAGTTTCAGTCGCACTCGCGTGCTTGAGGAGCTCAACTGATGACTACCAACACTCGAGCGCCGTCTCCCGAGATCCGTGCGCTGCGCAGCCAGAATCGCTTCCAGAAATGGTTCCGCGAACTGGGGTGGCGTCATCTGGTCGGGTTGGCGGCCCTGGTGTTTGCGCTGTTTCCGGTTGTGTGGATCATCTCGGCTTCGGTCAACCCACTCGGCACGCTTACCTCCCAACAGCTCATCCCCGACAGCCCCAATCTGGACAGCTTCCGAGATCTCTTTGAAGAGGTCCCTTATCGAGCTTGGTACACAAACACGATGATCATTGCCGGTGGTGCCGCCGCACTCCAGGTGTTGTTATCGGCCCTGGCGGCCTACGCCTTCTCTCGTATGAGGTTCAAGGGCCGGAGGACAGGGCTGCTTGCCGTCTTGTTGATCCAGATGTTCCCGCAGGCGGTGGCGCTGGTGCCGATCTTCCTCATGATGGTGTCGATTAAAGGTGTCTTCCCTGCTATCGGTCTGGGTAGCCAGGCGGGTCTACTGCTGATCTACCTCGGTGGTGCGCTCGGGATGAACACCTGGCTGATGAAGGGCTTCTTCGATACGGTTCCGGTGGATCTTGATGAGTCGGCGAAAGTCGATGGCGCAACTCACAACCAGATCTTTTTCCGCATCATCCTGCCGCTGGTGGCGCCGATTCTGGCGGTGATCTTCCTGCTGTCATTCATCTTCTTGATCAACGACTTTCTGCTGGCCGATGCCGTTCTGGGGCAGGGTGACTCCGAGAAGTTCACCCTGGCGATCGGCCTGCAGCGATATCTGTCTGACCAGTTCAACCTGCGCTGGGGTCCATTTGCGGCGGGGGCATTGTTGCTTGGTGTTCCAGTGGTTGTCCTGTTCCAGTTCCTACAGCGCTACATCGTCTCCGGTCTCACCCAGGGAGGGGTGAAGGGGTAGCCGACCAGAGGTCGGCTACCTTGGGAGTTCCCAAGGCGGAACTCCAGGATGGGCAGATGCCGGCTATCTGCGGGGTTCTGCTTCGCAGACCTCCAGGGCAGGGCCAGACCCGAACGGAGAGAGGGGCTGGAACGGGAGGGGTTGGTGCCGCCGCAGCGGCACGTTTGCGTTCCACGCAGAAAAGGGCCTAGGCGTGTGCCGGTATTCGTCGTACGGTCGAGCTGGGACACCCTGGGAGGTGGGACGTGCTGCGCACTCTGCGTATGGTTCTGGTTCTTCTGCTGGCTGCTTCGATTCTGGTCGTGATACCCGGCGAGGTGGACGCCACGGTCCCAGGTGCAATCGGTCGGATCGTATTCGAATCGACTGCGGATGATCCGTCCGGCGAGATCTACGTTCGTGACTTTGCGGGCAGTTCACCGACACGGATCACCAGCAACACCGACCCTGACTATGCGCCCAAATGGTCGCCAGACGGTTCTCTCATAGCATTCAGTCGGATCGTTGCGGGCAACGACGACCTGTTCGTTATGCATCCCGATGGATCGAACCAGAGGAATCTCACCAACGGGGTCGGATCAATCAACACAATGTCGGGATGGTCCCCCGACAGCACCAAAATTCTGTTTGCCTCCGACCGCAGCAGCCTTCGTGACATCTGGGTTATGAATGCTGACGGATCAGCTCCGCAGCGCCTCACAGTCAACGCCGACATTGAAGCCGAAGCAGCTTGGTCCCCCGATGGGTCGACGATCGCCTTCAGGCGTTCAACCGCCACCTCAGAAGACATCTGGTTGATGGATGCCGACGGGTCGAACCAGCGCAATCTCACGAACCGGCCGCGCTCGAATGGCTCGCCGGCCTGGTCACCTGATGGAACCAGGATCGCCTTTGGCTCCGACTTCTCCGGGGACATGGACATCTGGGTAATCGGAGCCGACGGATCTAACCTCACGAATCTCACCAATGCCACGATGACAGTCAATTCTTCACCTGTCTGGTCGCCCGATGGCTCCAAGATCGCGTTCCGGTCCAACCGCGATGGCGATTGGGACATCTGGATGATGAATCCGGACGGATCCGACCCGGCACATCTCACCAACAACCCGTCAACCGAATGGAGCATGGACTGGGAGTCAGTTAATCGGGATCCGGTCGCAGTGGATGATGTGGCATCGGTGCGTCGGGGTGAGGTTGTGGCCGTTGACATTCTGAGCAACGACCATGACCCCGATGGTGAGACGCTGGTGTTTGTTGACGTGACCCGGGAGCCCAATCACGGGATAATCGGCACGGCCGCACCAGGCGTCGTCGCATATATCCACGGCGGGCTGGTGCCACCTCCAGGGAGTCCGAACCCTTACTCCGACAGCTTCGAGTATGAGGTCCAGGATGCGCGGATGGGCACGGCACGGGGAACGGTGACCGTCTGGATCTATGCGGGGTTCGATGATGTTCCGCAGTCGAGCGTCTTCGTCGACGACATCAATTGGCTGGCCGACCAGGGGATTACCAAGGGCTGCAATCCGCCCAGCAATACCCTGTTCTGTCCGGGCGACTTTGTGACTCGAGGTCAGATGGCTGCATTCTTAGTGCGGACGTTGCACTACACCGATGTCGGGGGAGGCAACCTGTTCATCGACGATGATGGCTCCACGTTCGAACTTGATATCGACAAGCTTGGAACCGCGGGGGTGACGCTTGGCTGCAATCCGCCGGTCAACGATCGGTTCTGCCCTAATGCGTTGGTGACTCGGGGTCAGATGGCTGCGTTCCTGGCTCGTGCCTTTCATTTGACAAACCTGGGGATGGAGGATCTGTTTGTTGATGACAACGGGTCCATCTTTGAGTCCGACATTGACAAGTTGGGGGCGACCGGGATCTCGCGGGGCTGTAATCCGCCGGTCAATGATCGGTTCTGTCCGAACGATTATGTGACTCGGGAGCAGATGGCGGCCTTCATTCGTCGGGCGGTTGCCTACATAACGTGATGTCACTTTTTGACATAGGGTCTTTTCGTCACCGGTAGGTCGGCGTAACGTCGGTTTGTAACACCTGGGAGGTGGGAATTGTCACGCGCCCTGCGTAGCGTCTTGGTTCTTCTGTTGGCGACATCGGTTTTGGTAGTGGTTCCCGGCGAAGTCGATGCAACAGTTCCGGGGGCAATCGGCAGGATCGCGTTTGTGTCCAATGCCGATCAAAGCTCCGGCGAGATCTACTTGCGTGACTTTGCCGGGAGTACCCCGATCCGGCTGACGAACAACACCGAGTTCGACCGTAGTCCCATGTGGTCGCCTGATGGGACCCAGATCGCGTTCAGCCGTGGCCCCGGGATGGGACCGGACAACCTCTTCGTCATGGATTCCGACGGTGAGAATCAGATCAACCTCACCAGTGGGGTTGGGACTGTAAACACGGTTCTGGACTGGTCGCCCGACGGAACGAGAATCCTGTTCGGCTCAAATCGTGGTGGCGGCAATGTCGATCTTTGGGTGATTCGGCCCGACGGGTCCGACCCTCAGCAACTCACAGCTACACCTGCGTTCGAAGAGGTGTCGGCCTCGTGGTCACCCGATGGCTCCTCGATTGTCTATGAACGCGCAAGCAGCATCTGGCTCATGGATGCCGACGGGTCAAACCAGCGGTCGTTGCTGGCCCGTGCCGAATCTGACGGGGATCCGGCGTGGTCGCCCGACGGGTCGAAGATCGCTTTCACGTCCTATGAGTCCGGTATCGACAACGTGTGGATCATGAACGCCGACGGTTCGCTGCCCTACAGCCTCACGAACGCAATTGGATGGGAGAGCTACCAGCCGGCCTGGGCGCCGGATG
>JASJHC010000121.1:0-2903 GCA_033791245.1 Acidimicrobiia bacterium
TCATGACTCCAGAGAGTAAGTAGTAGAGTTTGCGGATGAATACGCAGCAGAGAGTGGCGTTCGCCACGTCCAACGGCAAGACCATCACGAAGCATTTCGCCCACGTGAAATCATTCGTTGTCGCCGAGATTGCCGATCTCCAGGAGCAGAAGCGATACGTGGTCACAGTCGATAAATCTGCGACTCACGACAGAGGGAAAGGCCGCGGCCACGACCATGACGCCAAGCTTCTGCCGATCGAGGATTGCGACACCGTCGTAGCCGGCGGAATGGGCACTCCAATGGCGGAACGGGTATTGGCCGCCGGCTTCAACCTGGTCCTCACGTCCGAGACGGACATTGACAAGGCTATCGCACACTTTGCCGATGGAACGCTGCAACACGAACCGCAGCTAGCGCACGCACCCCGAAACCAGTAGAGGGAATTCGCTGCCATTTCCGCAGCCCAACCCCTGCCGGGTTTAGACCCGCGTTGCCAATCCGACTGGCTAGCCCAACCCAACCCGCTCGTTGAACTGGTCAATCAGCTCGTCGATCGGGTCGACCATGGCCTGGATACGGGTCCAGTAGTCAGGGTCATACCACTGCGCCTGAATCTCTTCGTAGGTCTTGCCTTGCTGCTCAACCCACGTGTAGTACTTCAGGTTGTGAACCCGCTTCCTGTCGTAATAGGACATCTCGTAGACATGATCAATCTCCTGCCCCATCAGGTGACGATGGTAAGAACCGGCGGCATCAAGAGCAGTGAACTCGCCACGCTCTTCGTCCAATTCGACCAATCGTGAGCCGTACATCTCCATTGAGTCGGTGCCGAGGGTCATGATGACGTCGTTACCGGTCAGTTCGTAGTATTTGGCCATCTTGATTGCCATCAGCATGTTGCCGACACCGGAGATGCCCAGTAGTGGGAGTCTCTCGATGAGATCGGCTGCGACGCCCTGATCGGCGAGATACTGCCGACCCGCGGGATCGTTGAAGAGCCGGATGATCGATATCGTGGCCTCGTCGTCGAGGCCGATCACCATGTCGGTGTTCTTCACGTTGTGGATCCACGGAATGTGCTTGTCACCGATGCCTTCGATTCGATGCTCGCCGAATCCGTTGTAGATCATGGTCGGGCACTGCGCGGCCTCGCCGGCAACGATCTTGGAGGTGGGAAACACCTGCTTCAGGTAGTCTCCCGAGCCGATAGTTCCGGCGGAGCCGGTAGTCAGCGCCACACCGGCAAACCGGTCGTGCGGACCCATCACGTCATTGATCACCTCGACCATGGCCGGCCCCGTGATGGTGTAGTGCCACAGGTAGTTGCCGAACTCGTCGAACTGGTTGAAGATGACGACGTCATCCCGGGTCGTCCGCAGCTCGTTGCACTTGTCAAAGATCTCCTTGACGTTCGACTCCGTCCCAGGTGTCGCTATTACCTCGCCCGCAACGCGCTCCAACCACTGGAATCGCTCGGCACTCATGCCCTCCGGCAGGATCGCAATCGACTCGCACGCCAACAGGTGGGCGTCGTAGGCGCCACCTCTGCAGTAGTTGCCCGTGGAAGGCCACACCGCCTTCTGCGCTACCGGATCGAACTGACCTGTGACCAAGCGGGGAACGAGGCACCCAAAGGTGGCGCCGACCTTGTGGGCACCGGTTGGGAACCATTTGCCCTCGAGCATGATGATACGCGCCTCAACGCCGCTGATCTCAGACGGAATCTCGAAGTAGTTGACCGGGCCAAACCCGCCTCCGCTGGTGGTGGCCTCGTTATGCCAAGTGATTCGGAACAGATTGAGCGGGTCCAAGTCCCACAGCCCAACTGCGCTAAGCCGCTGCCTGATTGAATCGGGGATCAGGGAGGGATCACGCATCTCCTTGAACGTCGGAATCCGAATCGATCTCTCGTGAGCACGGCGAGCGGCCGACTCCAATGTCGCCTTGTTCATCGTCAGATCGATCATGATTGGTACCTTTCACTAGTACTTGTCGGAGCGCATCGCCATGATCTGGGGATCAACAACCTCACCAATCCACCTTCCCGCACAGAGCAAGTCATCTGTCGCTCATGTGAGCGCCGATTGACATTGCACCGCGCCGGGCTCATCGAGAAGGTCCGCCAAGTTCAACGGCGCATCAACCTTTCGATTGATGTGTGTGGTGCGGCTGTCACCATGTCCTGCCGATGTGGCACTATTGAGGCGTGTTACTGGTCGTGAACAACGGAACACACGCCCTCGATGTCTTGGATGTCAGATATAGGTGATCCCGGGTTACCTCAACCTCAGTCACAAGCAGTTGCAGGATTAAACCCAGTTGCCGGATTACACCGGAGTGATGCTCACCGGCGGTGAAATCCATGTCTATGAGCCTGAGCAGCTTGCCGAGGTGGCCCTTGATGAAGATCTGCTCGACCACCCAGCAGCACCAATCCTGGGAATCTGCCTCGGTCACCAGCTCATTGCGACCACTACGGGGCCAAGATCGGCCCACTCCCCGGCTCGGTGGACCAGGAGGAGACCGTCCAAATCCGGCGGGCCGATGTGCTGTTTGACCGTGTTCCAGAACGGTTCGCGGCCCGGGTGGCGCACGACGATGCGGTGCTAACGCTGCCACATCCGTTCGTACAGTTGGATAGCTCGCGTTTCGGGGAGTACGAGGCGATCCGCCACCGCGACCGTCTGATCTACGGCCTCCAGTTCCATCCCGAAGCCTTGGGGAGCCACGGGCTCACCATCCTCCGCAACTCTGCAGTTCTGTGTGGCGAACCCGTCCCTCGTCCTCTCAACCGATCCCGCAAGCAGGCCTCTCGCATCTGTGCGGCGCACAGCCGTCGTGGTTGCCGTCGACAGGTAGCCCATCGTTGACGGTCTATTGATGGTTGTTGGAGCGGCCCGTGAACAAACGAGAGCATGCTG
>JASJHC010000122.1:0-4261 GCA_033791245.1 Acidimicrobiia bacterium
CGCGGTCCCAACGTCACCCCGGGCTATTGGGAACGCCCCGAGGCAAACGAATCGTCTTTCACCGACGGCTGGCTACACACAGGGGATGCCGCGCGTATCGATGCCGACGGCTATCTCTTCATCGTGGATCGGTGGAAGGACATGTACATCTCCGGTGGTGAGAACGTTTACCCGGCAGAGGTCGAGCAGGTTTTGTTCCACCACTCAAACGTTCTTGACGTTGCGGTGATTGGGGTTGCCGATGAACGATGGGGAGAAGTTGGCATGGCGGTGGTCGTTCCACGCGATGAGAACACCTTCATTGCTGAGGAGCTGGTGGCCTTTTGTGAGGACAAGTTGGCCAAGTACAAGATCCCCAAGCTGGTCCGCGTTGTCGCCGAGTTACCACGCAACGCAGCCGGCAAGGTCTTGAAACGTTCGCTGCGCGACGGGTTGTCATGAAATCATTGATCAAGACAAGTCGCTCCTCGGCCGTGGCAACCGTGGTGCTCAACCGCCCGGAGCGACACAACAGCCTGATCCCAGCGTTGCTACGGGAATTGCTCGACTCCATCGAGACCGTTGGCAATGACAGAGCCATTCGTGCGGTGGTGCTTGCCGCTGAGGGAAAGTCGTTCTCGACAGGCGGAGACGTCAAGGCATTCTTTGCAGCCGGTGACGACCTCGCCGACTACGCCGCGGAGACAGTTGGCCTCCTCAACGACATAATCATGGCGATGATCAGGCTCCCGCAGCCCATCATTGCCGCTGTGCACGGCATGGTCACTGGCGGGTCGCTTGGTCTGCTGCTTGGCTCCGACGTCGTGTTGATGGCGCCCGAGGCGACAATCACGCCGTGGTACCCGGTAGCCGGCTACTCACCCGATGGAGGCTGGACTGCCATTCTTCCCAACGTGATTGGGAGCCGACGTACCGCGATGACCCTGCTCCGCAACGAGACGATCACCGCTGATGACGCGGTCGCGTGGGGTATCGCCGCCGATGTCGTGCCGGCCGCGGGGATTCGGGTGCGTGCCGAGGCGCTGGCTCAGGAGATCGCGGAGATGCAACCCGGCTCGATAGTCGCTACGAAAAGACTCTTGAACACCGACACCTCGTTGGTCGCAGCGGCACTCGAGCAGGAGCGGACGGCCTTCGTGAAGCAGATCGTTACCCCTGAGGCCCGCAAGGGGATGGCGGCTTTCCTGGGGATGCTGCGGTGATCTCAACGCCGGGCGAGATCGACGGCAAGGACCAGGCTGTCTCCCGAGACGACCGCCTCACCGTCCACCGTGCACGTGTTGGACAGATTGACGAGTCCCTTGTCAGGGCGGATCCGGGTGATCGTCGCCGTGGTGGTCACCTCAGCAGGAACATGCACTATCCGATGAAAGCGGAAACTCTGTTTCAGCCAGTTGGTGCCGGGTCCGGGAAGATCTACGCCGAGTACCCACGACACCATGCCGCCGAGAAGACCGGGGGGCAGTTCGGGTGTGGCGCCGGCAAACAGCGGGTTGGGGTCGTTGACCAGACGGCTGTAGCCATCGATGTCAGCGCTCGTGTACAACCGGGACCGGCTTGCGGCCATGCCGACCTGGAGCCCCTCGTAGGCCTCCGACTCGGTAATGGCGGACCCAGGGGGCGGGGTACCTTTCGGATCGCCGAGACGAGCGGTCCCGGTTACGGCGATTGCGCCGCTGGGACCCGTGATTTCCTCGTGAATCGTTCCGTCGTCTTGCTCTCGGATTGTCATCTGCAACGCCTCCCCGGTGAAAGTGGGGGCGCGGAACATGAATTCCTGGGTCTGCAAGCGTACCGGCGAGGTACTGGTCGCGGCGATACCTCGTTGCAGCAACGCAAAGAGATGCATGCCATGGGCAACGGTACGGCGAAAACGAGTCCCGGCGGCGAAGATGGGGTCGACATGGATCGGATTGTTATCACCGGAGAGCCGGGCATACTCCGTGAACTGGTGCTGGGTGAAGACCAGCGATGTCTTGGTTCGTATCACCTCGGCATCTTGGGATAGCAGGAGCGCAAACACAAGCCGGCGTGGTGCCGGGACGAGGAGGAAGACCGACGATGCCGATGAACACACTTGCCTCCCGCCACGCCCGCTACCGGCCAGATCACACTGCGGTGGTGTTCGAGGGGCAGCGCTACACCAACCGCGAATTCAACGAGCGCATCAATCGGTTGGCCAATGCTCTCCTCGGTCTTGGTATGGCAAAAGGCGACAAGATCGCTGTCGTGCTCGACAACTCCCTCGAATTGCTCGAGCTGTATCAAGCCGTCGCCAAAACCGGGATGGTGGTGGTTCCGCTGAGTCCACTACTGCGTGGTGACGCTCTGGTGACTCTCGTCAACGACGCCGATTCGGTGGCGGTTGTGACTATGCAGAGGATGGTGGAACATTTTGATGCCGTGCGCGATCGGCTTGAGGTCCTGCCAGACCGCTACCTCATCATCGATGGCGAGGGTGTCGACGGCTACCTCGACTATCACGCGTTGACGGCTGCTGCTGCGAGTACAGAACCTCCCTGGGTCGAGGTCACGGATCATGATCCGTACAACATCATCTACAGCTCGGGAACAACAGGTCAACCAAAGGGAATCGTCCACGACCACTACATCAGGATGGCCTATTGCACCGGGTTCACGGCCTCGTACCGGATCAAGCCGGAAAGCGTCATACTGCACAGTGGCTCGCTGGTGTTCAACGGGTCGTTCCTGACTCTGATGCCGGCGTTCTACCTGGGTGCTACCTACGTTCTGATGCCATCGTTTGATGCTCGCAAGATGATCGATCTGATGGCTGCAGAGAACGTGACCCACATCATGACGGTGCCGTCACAGATCATCGCACTGCTCGCCGAACCCGACTTCGACGAGGATCATCTACCGGCTCTAGAGATGGTGGGTTCGGTTGGTGCTCCGCTTCATCTGGAGCACAAAGAGGAGTTGGCCCGTCGGCTGCCCAACCGTTTCTACGAGTTGTATGGCCTCACCGAAGGGTTCGTAACGATTCTCGATCGTGACGACTTCGCGGCCAAGCCAGGGTCGGTGGGGACTCCGCCGCCCTTGTATGAGATGAGAATCGTCGATGACGATGGCCACGAACTGCCGGCAGGCACGGTTGGTGAGATCATCGGCCGCGGGCCGATCACTATGCCCGGCTATTACAAGCGTCCCGACTTGACTGCGGAGGCCATCAAGGACGGATGGTTATACAGCGGCGATCTGGGTTATGTCGATGATGACGGGTTCTTGTTCCTGGTCGACAGGAAGAAGGACTTGATCATCTCTGGCGGAGTCAACGTCTATCCCCGCGACATAGAAGAAGTGGTGATTCAACACCCCGCCGTTACCGATGTTGCGGTATTTGGAGTGGAAGATGATCGCTGGGGGGAGAGTCCGATTGCGGCGGTCCGCATTGATACTGGGTCCGGTGTCAACCCAGGCGAGATTCGTGATTGGGTGAACGATCGGGTCGACGCCCGTTTCCAAAAACTGCGAGAAGTGATGGTTCTCGAGGAGTTTCCGCTGAGTGTTGCCGGCAAGACCCTGCGCCGGGTCATTCGCGACGAGTATCTTGAGGGATGATGCAAGGCTACGTTGAGACCAACCACGTTCGACTGCACTACCTTGACCGCCGCGGTGATGGCCCGACTTTGATTCTTCTCCCCGGTCTCACCGCCAACGCCTACGTTTTCAACGGGCTGATTAATGCTGGCCTGGGTGAGCATTTCAGGGTGCTTGCGATCGATCTGCGGGGAAGGGGTCAGAGCGATGCCCCTGACGGGCCATACGACGTTGCCACCCACGCTGATGATGTGCTCGGGTTGATGGATGCTCTCGACATCGATGCGGCAATCATGGGCGGCCATTCGTTTGGCGGTCTGATCTCGTACTACCTGGCGGCGAATCATCCAGAGAGGGTCTCGATGTGTGTCGCGATGGATGCTCCCGCCGAGGTGCACCTTGGGATCATGGATCAGATCAAGCCGTCGCTCGACCGTCTCGGCATGGTTTTCCCCTCGTGGATTGAATACCTGGCATTGGTGAAGGGAGCTCCCTACTTCAACGGCTGGTGGGATCCCGCCATCGAGGAGTACTACCGCCAAGATCTGCGGATCAACGACGATGGGACCGTGCAGGCAATCTCGGCACCCGAGCACATCCGTGCCGCGGCGCTGGCGACACTCGATATCGACTGGAGTGAGGTGGTCGCCCGGATTGTGGCGCCAACTCTGCTGCTGCGGGCCCCTGATCCGCTGGGTTC
>JASJHC010000123.1:0-3609 GCA_033791245.1 Acidimicrobiia bacterium
CTCGTGAGGACATCGGCGAGATCATCACGTTCGGCTCGGATACGCACAGTTGTTCTTCCCCTGCTTCTTGTTTTGTTCTAATTCAAACGGTAGCGGTAGTAGTAGGTGCTGTGGATTGTGGAGAACACCGAGAAAGTACGATGCCCAAACGGTTTCTCCGTCCACATGCTCTGTGAGCAAAACCAGGGTACTCAACAGGCACACCATGAGCATCGGTAAGCGTGGGGACAACCCTCATGTTGTCCTCAGGCGTTGTCCGAGGTCGGAGACCTGATCGAAGACCTCCTTGTCGGTGCGCATCAGCGTCTTGACCTTCTCCACGGCATGAATCACCGTCGTATGGTCCCGACCGCCAAATTGAGCTCCGATCTTGGGAAGCGAGAGGTCGGTGTGCTCGCGGCAGAGATACATCCCGATCTGGCGCCAGCGGGCAAGCGGCTGCCGCCGGCTCGATCCAGTCAAATCGTCGATGCTGGTTGAGAAGTAGTCCGCGGTGACCTGAAGGATTCGCTCCGCGGTGGGGGGAGATGTGCGATCGGTGTCGACGATATCCGAAAGCACCTCTCGAGCCATGGTGAGGGTGATGGTCTCATCGGTAAGGGAGGCAAACGCAGTGACTCGGGTCAGGGCACCTTCCAGTTCGCGAATGTTCTGGTGGACATTCTCAGCGATGAACGTCATGACGTCCGCTGGCACGGGAGTTGGGGCGAAGTCGGCATTTCTGCGCAGAATGGCGAGGCGGGTCTCAACATCCGGGCTCTGGATATCGGTCAGCAGACCCCATTCGAAGCGGCTGCGCAGCCGATCCTCCAGTGTTGACAGGTGCTTCGGGTGACGATCCGAGCTGATCACAACCTGCTTGCCGGTTTCGTACAGGCTGTTGAACGTATGAAAGAACTCCTCGAGGATCTGTTCCTTGCCCTCGAAGAACTGCACATCGTCGAGCAGGAGCACGTCGATGGTGCGGTATCGCTCCTTGAACTCATCCATTCGCTTTCTGCGAATGCCGTTGATGAACTCATTGAAGAATTGCTCCGAGGTGACGTAGCGCACCACGGCCATGGGATCGAGCTCGATGCGGTGATGCCCAACAGCGTGGAGCAGGTGGGTCTTGCCGAGACCCGCATTCGCGTAGATGAAGAGAGGGTTGTAGTGACTCCCCGGTTGTTCCGCGACGGCGAGAGCGGCGGCGTGTGCGAACCGATTTGACTGTCCAACCACGAAGTTGTCGAAGGTGTACTTCGGGACGAGTCGCGGATCGTTGATGTGCGACCGGGTCGGATCAGCAGTGTCGATCGGGAGAGGTACTTGGTGTGGCTGCGGAGAAGGTGAGATCTCAGTGGCCGCAGAGACCACGGTGGGGACGACGGAGAGTTCGACTTCCAGGCCGAGCGTGTCCATGGCTGCTTCTTGGAGAGCCGGGAGGTAGCGGTCCCCGACCCAGCGATAGTGGAAGTCGGTGGGGGCGACGAGACGCAGGCTGCCGGAATCGACGCTCGAGTCGAGTGGTTCGATCCACGTTTGCCACGCAGCCGGAGTTACCCGGCGGCGAACCTGCTGATGGAACGTCTCCCACTCCACGGTGGACGAGTTTGGTTCTGCCACCTGAAATGCCCCTCTTCCTTTTCAGTTTCCTGTCCACACACCTGTCCACAGGGTGTGGAGAAAAGTTTCTGCTCTGGTCCCAGCCCTAACCCACAGCGCCGTCTCGGCCGGAACCTGTCTCCGGGGAAGTGCGGACGAAAACACATGAGCGGCGGCGAGTATATGGGAAACGGGGAGGCGTCGGCAAGAGGGGGAAATCTGGCGGTAGGTCGTGATGGGAACAACCAGGAATCCTGCGTAAGCCGTACCACAGAAGGGTTTTCGAGGTTGGCAAGATATGGCAACTATAGGATCTGCCGTCGAATACCGCCCAAATCAACCGCAGTGTTCTTTCGCGGTCAATAGCGGAATTTCGCGGTCCGCAGTGAGACTTCGCGCTCTCGCCCCGCGAAGGGAGATAGGGTCGCGATCGGCGTAGAATCGCTACGTCCAGAATCTTCCCGGTCGCTCTGCGACCTCCCAATCGGGGATACCTCACCATGAAGCGTACCGACCAACCCAACGTGCGACGCCGCAAGCGGAAGCACGGTTTTCGCACTCGCATGCGGACCCGCTCCGGGCGCGCCGTGATCAAGCGTCGTCGCCTCAAGGGCCGGCGGCAGCTCACTGCCTAACCACGGACGCCCGTTTGTCTCACTGAGACCCGCGGCACGGTTCGCCGCCGTTCTCCGCGCTGGTGAGGCGGGTCGTTCGGGAGGGATCACCGTGATTCGTGCCCCCGCAGAGACCGGTCCCCCTCAAGTTGGGATTGTTGCGTCGCGACGTGTCGGCAACGCAGTACGACGAAATCGTGCGAAGCGGCGTCTCCGTGAGGCGATGATGCGAGTTGAGCTCGAGCCCAGCACAGCGTACGTCGTTGTCGCTCCCGCCGGTGCCGTGACGATGCAGTTCGACGAACTCACTCGCCGTCTTCATGAGGCGATCGAACGAGGAGAAACAGAGGAACAACGATGAGTGACGTTGTTGAATTCAAGCCCTCACCCGCTGCGCGAGTGTTGATGGCCTCGGTCCGGGCATACCAGAAGGTCCTTTCTCCCGCTATGGGCGGCAACTGCCGGTACTATCCCTCCTGCTCAGAGTATGGGTATGACGCGATCCGCCTCCATGGGGCGGGCCGCGGTTCGTTGATGGCCGTCAAACGCATCGGACGCTGTCAACCCTTCCACGAGGGTGGATACGATCCCGTACCCGAGCCCGGCCAAGACAGTAACGACAACAACACGAACGCTGGGAGCGACGCGTGAACCCCTGGAACCTGCTCCTCGACCTCCTTGGCGGGGTCCTGAACTTCTTTTACCAGATTATTCCAAATCTGGGAATCGCCATCATCCTGCTCACCTTGGCGATCTCCCTCGTCCTCTTTCCCTTGACCCTCAAGCAGACCCGGTCGATGAAGGCGATGCAGGAGATCCAACCGGAGGTCAAGCGGCTTCAGAAGGAACTCAAGGGAGACAAGGAAGAACTCAACAAACAGCTGATGGCGCTGTACCAGGAGCGCGGGGTGAACCCAGCGGCCGGCTGCCTCCCGATGATCGTGCAGATGCCGATCTGGTTTGGACTCTTCTCGGTGCTGCGAAGCATCAAAGTGGTGGACGGTGGTGAGGAGGCCTACTCGAAGTACATCGGCGACGGTGTCGAAGCCATCAACACAACGTTCCTCGGCATGGACCTCACCCTCTCCCCTAGCTCAGTGGTCCCCGATGCGATCAAGACCGGGGACATCCTTGCGGCGCTGCCCTACGTGGTGCTCATCATCCTGATCGTGGCCGCGGGGTTCTACCAACAGATCCAGACGACACGATCGAGCAAGAAACCAGACGGAGAACAGTCGCAGACGGCGCAATCGATGCAGAACGCCATGAAGATCATGCCGTTCTTCTTCGGCTTCATCTCGTGGACGCTCACGGCAGGACTCGGGATCTACTTCGCAACGTCCAACCTCTTCCGGATCGGGCAGCAGGCCCTGATCCTGAGGATGGACGCCGGGGGAGACGACGACAAGAA
>JASJHC010000124.1:0-5221 GCA_033791245.1 Acidimicrobiia bacterium
TCATCCCTGATAAGGATGAGGTCTCTGGTTCAAATCCAGTTGGGCCCACGGGGAACGCCTTTTGCGTTCCTTGGCGAGTTTGCGGAGCAAACTCGCGGGTATGGCTGCTCGGCTTCACATCGGCCAGGCGCCGTGATCCTCAGACTTCAACCAGCGCTGGGTCAGTATCTTCCTCTTGACGCACAGCATCTTGGGTCCGATCGGCAATCACATCCTCTATGGGGTCCTTCCCAATATCAACACGCATATCTGCTGACTTCACTTTGAGGCGCAGCTTCTCTGCGGGACGAAGCAGCATGATGCCGCTTCGGGTTACCCGCCAGGCAACCACGGTCGCCGTAATCGCGGCTAGAGCAAAGAGCACAACGATCACCGCGCTCCTAGCGGCCGATCCGACCGAATCGAGGGTTTCATCGACCGACTCTTCCAGTGTCACCACTGCATCTTCGACTGCCGATTCGATACCTGAGAGATCGAGGTCTTCCTCGGACTCGACTCTGCCGAAGGAACGACCCTCTTCCGGGATCTCGATATCGCCCTCGACCTTATCCACACCACCGCTCTCATCCTCGATGCTCAGCAGCACGGAGTACACACCGGGACCCTCGTAGGTGTGCTCGACAAAGGCTCCTCGCTTCTCCGACCCATCACCGAGGTCCCACGCCCAGCTCGCGATGTCGGTGTCGCCGGGTTCGGAGCGGTCCTCGAAGCTCACCTGATATGAGGACTGCGGTTCCTCGAATTCAGCCCCCTCTTCACCCTCGTTAGCCAGATCCTCATCCCTGATGGGTTCAGCGACGAAGCGAAACGCTGCCGTCGGCCCATTTGCCGTGTCGGTCTCTTCGTCCACTGAAACCACAGTGGCTGAGGCCTCCTCGTCCTCGGGAAACCACTTGTCGTACCTCCCCACCGGGTCACTCAGGACCGGGTAGACCACAAGGAACACAAGGATGAACATAACTAACCCAATGACAACTAGTAGTCCGCCGATCGCTTCAGGAGAGGATGTCGTCGATTTCCGGATGCGGTCAAACATCGCTCGCTTCCTTCGTTCAGGAAGTGCTTTGAAATCGCCAAGCCACGCTGTCGCCGCGCCAACCGGCGCCCAATGTCGGCAATCCTGTCGCTTGATACGTGGCTATGCCATGACTGGTCCGCACCAAGCTTGCGCTAGCACTTCGGCATCTGATGACGCCTCCGTCCGATTCGCTCACTGGCTTATCGAAGCCAGCGGCCTGCACGCGCGATTGTCCGTCATGATCCGTGCAGTCTGTAGGGCCAAAGGGCCTATTGGTCCCAACTACCGCAATGCTGCTCATTACCTGCGATGCGTCGGTCAGTCCCACTCAGACTGGTGCCCGTGACCTCCTGGGACCGCGGTTCGTGGAGCCGACTGCGGCAACTCAGCCGGATCCTGAACTAGCTGGTTTCCCTGTCTTGTCCACGTAGCCACTCCACGTAGGCCTCGCCACGTGGTGCGAGGCGGTAACCGATCCGGAGGCTTACCGTCAGCCCCAGGTTCTTCAGCTTGCGGACGTCTCTCTTGAACGCCTGGGTCTCCCGCCCCGCAATGTCGGCAAGATCCGGTGCCCGTCGTCCAGGATGCTCGTCGATCAGTTGCAACACGCTCTCTGTCCATGGCCCGTGTTGGGATGCGTTGTCCATCCGGGTCAGCCTCTTCGAGATCTCGGCGAGATCACCGGGCGTCAGATGGTTGCCGCTGGCCAAAACGTCTCGTGGATCGGGCTCATCGACACGATGGAAAGTAACCCGATACAAAGGGCGCTCTTGGTCGCCGGGCAACTGGTCCAAGATCGAGAAGGCATCCGAAAAGCCAGCTTGTCGCGCCTGATCATCAGTGACTGAAGACGCGGTAACCACTTCGACCCCTTCAACTTCCAGAATGCCGGCCGGGGTCCGGTAGCGATTCCCCGCAACGACCTGGCTGCGTTTCCACCGACGGAACGTCATCGTGATGGAGCCATCAGCCAGGCCCGGCCAGAAGGGCTTCGTGAATTGCATCGGCCTACACAGCTAGGGGCGCCACGTAGCGGAGGATCGCGGCGAAGTGCAGTGCTGACGCGGTGATCACGAGGATATGGAACACCTCGTGGGAAGAGAAGACCCTTGGCCACAGTTTCGGCCAGTTGGTAACCACGATCACCATCCCGATCGTGTAGATCATCCCACCGGCGGCGACCAGCGCAACGAGCGCCACACCAGCACGGTTCGCCAGCGGAACCATTAGCGGCAGCGACAACCAGCCAAGAGTGACCATCATCCCAATCGAAAGATGGAACCGTTGGTCCTTGACGAGCATGTGGTGGAGGAAGCCAATCAGGGCGGTCCCCCAGGCAACCGACAGGCTCACAACGCGGACCCATCCGTCCAAAACGATGGTGCCGATCGGGGTAAACGTCGCGGCGATGAGCACAAAGATCATCGCATGATCGAGGCGACGCATCCGCAGCTTCCAGCCTTCCCGCCACGGCACCGCGTGATACAGCGAACTAGTCGTGTACAGCCCAACCAAGCCAAGTCCGTATACGACCATTGCAATCCGGCCTGGCAAGGATGTTGCCTCGATAACGAGGAAAACGGTGCCGATCACGGCAACCAGGGCAGCTGATCCGTGCAGGAATCCCCGTACCGGATTCTGCATCTTCCCCAAAGTCACTCGATCATCCACGGCGGCATCCTTGCAGGTTGCCAGTGGCCCCGCGTGCCGGATTTGATCCCTGGACACATTGTCCATAAAGTTTGGACAGTATGTCATGGCTAGGGCGAAGCAAAGACGGAGATCAGATGGTGTGGAATATCGAGGGCAAGCAGGTATTGATCACCGGCGGCAACTCGGGGATCGGCAAAGCGACCGCCGCGGAACTAGCCAGGCGAGGCGCTCAGGTGATGATCACCGCACGCGACCGTGCCAAGGGCGCGGCGGCCGCAGCTGAAATCGCCGCAGCGACCGGGGCAAATATTGCGGTCGGGAACCTCGATCTCTCTCGGCTCGACTCGGTTCGGGCGTTCGCTGGCGACTACCTGGCTACCCACGATCGGCTTGATGTCCTAATCAACAATGCAGGCGTGATGGCGGGGAGTAGAAGAGAGACCGGCGACGGATTCGAGTGGACGTTCGGGGTCAATCACCTCGGGCCGTTCCTCCTCACCAATATGCTGACCGATCTGTTGGTGGCGAGTGCACCCTCCCGGATCATCACCGTGAGTTCGGAGAACCATCGGGCCGCCAAGAGCGGGCTCAACTTCGACGATCTGCAGATGACCAGCGGCTACTCGTCTTCGAAGGCCTATGCCTCCTCCAAGTTGGCGAACATCCTGTTCACCATCGAGCTGGCACGTCGTCTGGACGCCTCGGACGTGGTCGCCAAGACACTGCATCCCGGTGTAGTGGCAACCTCATTCGGAAAAGGCCCCGATAGCCCACGGGCCATGGGCTATCTGATGACAATTCTGAAACCGTTCCTCCGCAAGCCTGCAAAGGGAGCAAGCACCTCGGTGTTTCTAGCGACCAGCAACGATGTCGGCGATGGGCTCTATTGGTCGGACGAGATACCCAAGGAACCAATACCGGCAGCAGTCGATACGGATGCTGCGACCCGTCTCTGGCAAGACAGCGCAAAACTTGTCGGCCTAGCCGACTGACCCACACCCGCCCGGCAGCCGGCCACCAGGACAATTGCCTGCACACCGCTAGCCGAAAGGGTTGCGAATCTGCACACCGGCGATCGTCTGACCATCGTTCAGGTCCTCGGTGAGAACCTGGTCACAACCCGACCGAGCTGCAGCCTGAATGATCTGGGCATCCCGGAGGGAGATGCCAGCTTCCTCGGAGGTATCGATCGCGGCGGCAACCAGGCGATCGTCGATGGCTACAACCGGCACGCGCCGGAGCTCACCAATCGTCGCGGCCGCCTCAGCACTACCCAGCGGAGGCCGCAGCCTGCGTGTGGTTGCAACGTAGAACTCACTAAGCACCTGGGCGCTGATCACGAAGTCGAGCTCGGGATCACTCAGTACACGCTGTGCAGTCGCCTGTTTCTCTGGTTCGGATCCGTCGACTGCATAGACCAGCACATTGGTATCTATGAATACAGGCACCTAGGCGTCGCTCTCGTAAAGGCCGTCACGTGTCCAGGCTCGCCCCGACCCGCTGCCTCCGCTTTCGGCCGCCCTTGCCAGATCAACAAATCCGCTAAGAGCACTCTGGCGACGGTCTACGCCGGCGTAGACCTCCAGATAGTCGCGCACGACAGCATTGACCGATGTTCCTTGTTCCAGGGCGCGAATGCGGGATCGTTTGAGGGTCTCCTTGTCGATGGCGAGAGTTAGGTTAACCACGGTATAAGTGTACCACGGGTTCCGTGTGGCCGTCATGACACGATCGTATCAACCAAAGGATCCCAAGACAATGCCCCTGTGGCGTCCCCTCCTCGAGCCAGCCCGCAGGGATAGAACTCGCGATTCGGCACAAACTAGTCACTTAGTCCCCGGGCCTAATTAGCCTCGTTCCATCCGGGCATAAAGGTGTTCAATGCGGCACATACTGTTCGCTGCACTAGCGGCGGCATTCACAGTCATCTCGATGACCCCGGCCAGCGCTGGGAGCTCTTGGCTCGACCCGTCCTGGGAACGGGTGGAAGCTGGCGATCACATCGAGCTATCCGGAACCGTCCACCAGGGTCGGCTGGGCTGGATCAACGATGGTCCTTTCTACGCGTACCTGAGCGGGACCACGTACGGCCAAATCGTCGACCAGGGAAACGGTGGAACATCCACCGATGTTCCAGTTGGCCAACTGCAGGCAAAGGAACGGCAAGGACGTCTGTCGGTGTCCATCGATTTCACCCTTCCCGACGACGTCCCCGCCGGCGAGTACTGGATCCTCGTCTGTAACGATCCGTGCACCACCGGTCTCGGCAACCTCATCGGAGGCGTGCTCTATGTCGGAATGGATCCCCCACCATTGGAAAAAGAGGTCACCTCGGTTTCGCCACAGGAACCGGAGATTTCGGCAGCAAGCGTGGCGGTCCTGACCGACGACGAACCCGCATTGCAACGCAGTTCCAGCTACATGGCTCTTGGCCCGTACCCGGACCGCTCGTCGCAGCTCTCACCGTTATGGATCGGAATCTCGGTCGCTATCGCCGGTGCTGTCCTGCTGGCCGCCCTCGTCGGTCGTCACAGTACCAAAGCCTGACTC
>JASJHC010000125.1:0-2509 GCA_033791245.1 Acidimicrobiia bacterium
GGTGCGCTAGGGACGCGGGAATCGAATGCTGAGAGCGAGGGGAACGCCGGCTTGTGCCCAGGGTTTCAGTCGTGGAGATGGCACAACGCAAGCTAGCCTCGGGAGCTGTTGTGTTTGGTTATGGTTGACTGTCTGATCTCAGATGAAGGAGGACGAAGGTGGGCATGCTCGACGGTTTCCCAGTCTGGGTTGTCTACGTCGGCCTGGTAGTCCTCATGTTGCTTGCTGCGGAAATCGGCTTTCGCTCTGGCATCTGGATACAGGATCGCAGCGACAAGCCGGGCGAGAGCAAGATGACCGGCGCGGTGGTCGGGGGCATGTTGGGGCTGATGGCCTTCATGATGGCGTTCACCATTGGCATCGTCATCAACCAGCACGGCGAGCGCAAGGCCATGGTGGTTGAGGAGGCCAACGCTATCGGCACGGCGTGGCTGCGGGCCGGTCTCCTGGAGGAGCCGGACCTGTCGGCTGCCCGGCCGCTATTGCGGGAATACACCGAGATTCGCATCGCAACTGCTAGCGATCCCTCGCAGTTCGACGCTGTGGTGACGCGTTCCGAGGAGATCCACAATGAACTGTGGGCGATCATGGAGGAGAGTGTTCACCGGGGCTATGAGTCAGCCATCATGGGTCTGGCCATATCGTCGGTCAATGATGTCATCGACGTTCACTCCTCGCGCCTGTTTGCGTTCAGCCTGCGCTTGCCAAAGGTTCTGGGCTTTCTACTGCTTGCCGCCACGGTTCTCAGCTTCCTGCTCGTGGGGGTGGCCAGCAGCGCCGACCGAAAACGGGATACTGCGGCGATCATCATCTTTGCACTGGTCTTTGCCGCGGTCATGATCGTCATCGTCGATCTCGACCGGCCGCAAGAGGGCCTACTCACGGTCCCCCAGACGGCAATGACCGACCTGTTGCGCCAAATCACTCCGTAGGGGCAGTGCTCTACAGGGTCTTGCGATGCGTCAGGACTCGAGGCCAATCACCGCACCCCGCCCATAGCCGGCGATATGTTCGGCTCGGCTCGGGTGGTTCCGAGCCACAACATGCCCGTCCCCCACACCCCACCCTTCACGTTGCGTAAAGATAGATGTCCATGAGGAACGGTGGGATGGACAACTGATCTCAAAAAGAGCAACACCTCCCCAGATCCACCAATCGCCTCCGCTTGCAGTCATTCCGCCATCACCGAACCCTGACGGATCACGCCTACGAGCACCGCCGACGCACTACCGGCTGGTCACGGGAAGGGCGTAACAGCCGTTTCGGACAGCCGAGCATTTTGAGTCCCCCATGTCAAGGTGCGTGCGGGTTGGGTGGACAGGACTGGGTTGGGCCACCCGGTAGGTGGGCAGGAGCGCGCGATACCCGGAGGGGAGTTTGATCCGACGGGCGCTACTGGGATTGAACCGCCGACCTCTGCCGTGTGGAGGCTCCTAGGGCGTTTCAGCGTGCCTTGCCGGCCAGCACGACGGCGGCAAACCCTCGCTGCCCCACTTGGTGACGTGGGTTCCATCGACAGTGAACTTCTGGCCCCGGTGATTCAGTTGGTCGGAGGCATAGACATAAGTCTGGTCGGGTCGACGCGACTCGAACTGGACTCAGCGTCTCGCGTCCTCGACCGCCAAAGCGACGACGTGGGAATCCACCTCGCCCACGCGCAAAGCCTCGGCGAGCAGAGCCTGTAGTTGCTCCTTGCTCAGTTCCGGGCTCGGCAAGAAGTCATCGGTCAGTTTGACCCAGATACGTGCTCTGTATTCCTTGCGTGGTTCGGCCATATGATCTCTCCTTTTCGACCCATCCAACATACTTGAGGAAGAGACACGATGCGTCCGACTCAGCCTCAGAACAGCCTCGATGCGCCGCATGCTTCGCCGACACCCTGAAGGAGGACTCATGGCAACTGCGGCCGGGACTCTGCTCGTTCCCGCTGGACAGGACGAGCTAGTCAGATGCCCCGCAGGCGGTCCGGCCATGGTTAAGGCTCGCACCTGGACCACAAACGGAAGCCTGACCTGCCTGGAGGTGACAATCGGCCCCGGCGACGAATCGGGTTGAAGTCGCGACCGACCTGTGGACGGCATTCGACGCCACGCCGTACGTCCGTGCTGTACACCAGACATTCCACGGACTTGTCTTCCTGCTTGTTGCCTAGCCAAGGCGCCGCCCATATGTGTGCCGAATGGGGTATCCACTTCGGTACAGCGGTTGGGCGCCGAGCGCTCTGGGCGACCGTCAGCGCGCTCGATTCCCACAGGAACGACGACTCAGGGCCGAAAGTGGGGCGCTGGCCCACATCCTGAGGAGTAACTGTACCGAAGTGGATACCCCTTTGTGCCGATATGGGCGGGTGTCGTGGTGGCTGTCTCGTGTCTATGGAGTCAGCTGAAGTTTGAACGGCACGTAGTCGCCGGCAAGGCCGGTGAGTAAGCCATCTTGAATCGTCTCGAATGCGAGAGGCAAAGAGGACTGCTCGGTGCTGACCACGGGCGGCCAGACACACTGAGAGTTG
>JASJHC010000126.1:0-5690 GCA_033791245.1 Acidimicrobiia bacterium
ATGTAGGACTCGATCGGTGTGTCCCAACCATCCCAGCTATCAGTGTCCGGTACATAGACAACGCGGTGGTTCGGTCCGGTAACCGAGAAACCGACCGTTTCGCTGTATTCGTCACGGTGCGGAACCGGGAATCCCATTGCCGAGACTTGGTGGGTGAGCGCGAGGTCAACATTCGGTTCGAGCACGCGTAGGTCGATGTTGCCACCGTCAACCAGCTGGCGCCAGGGCCCATTGCTCGAAATGAACTCGGCTAGCCGGGGTGCCGCCCAGACGGGGAGCGACTGGGTGTTCATGGCTTCCCGACCCAGGAACATCAGCCCGGTGTAGTGACCAATGTGGCCATGCGTGAGCAGGATGCCTTCCAACTCAATGTCGGCCTTGTTCAGCTCGGCGAGGTGTTGACGAAAATCAGGTCCGGCATCGAGAAGCCAGGCCCGCCCGTCATCAACGATGGCGACACAAGTAGTCAAATGAGGCTTCGTGGACGTGGCACAGCACCCTCTTGTGCACCCTGGCTGCGGATGTCCGCCGTCTTGAGCCACCCCGAGAACAAGTACGTGGGCCATCAATCGAGCAGTCTGACGAACAATCCACTGGTGATCTTGGGGAGGAACCACGTCGACTTCGGGGGCATCACCAGCCCACGATCGGCAACCGCAGCGACTTGATCGATGCTTGTTGGATGCACGACGAAGAACGCTCCAGCAGCATCTTGGCTCGCGACGTATTCGACAGGGACAGTGCCGGGGACATACTCCAAGCGCTCGCTGGTGCGGGGATCGCTGATCCCGAGGATGGGGCCGAGAACCAGGTTGTTCAGCAACACGACATCCAGACTCGAATATGGATCGTCCGCATCGAGCAGTTCCTCGGGCACGGTCAGGCGATACCACTTGTTCCCGACGTGCATGCCAAAGGTACCTGGCTTGGTCGGCTTCGCCTCGTCGGGGGTGTCGGGATGGATGCGCTCGACTTCGAGCCGTTCGCTGACCCGCTGCACAAACTCAACCTCGGTCAGCCCGCCGAGATCGGTCACCAGCCTGTTGTACTCGACAAGCCGTAGCTGCTGCGACGGATAGATGACACCCATCACATAGTTGAAGGGTTCGTTACCGGTCGCATCGGGGTGGGTTGCAGCCGTCTCTCTAGCCAGAGCCGCACCGGCTGCCGCCCTGTGGTGCCCGTCGGTGATATAGAGGGCTTCAATGTTGTCGAGACACGACTCCAACTCGGTGACGGCCGCTCCCGCCGCGATCTTCCACACGCTCTGCCGGACCCCGTCACCACCGAGGAAGTCAATGATCGGCTCCTCTTCAGTGAGCCGATCGATGAGGGCATTGATGCCCGCATTGCGGTAGGTCATGCACATTGGATAGGAGTTGGCCTGGATACGTCTGAGGGCATCTACCAAGGCGTCTTCGGAGTGCTGCCGGGTGTGCTCATGACGTTTGATCAGGCCGCGGTCATAGGCTGAAGCGTCAACTTCAGCAACGATCCCGGTCTGGATTCGTTGCCCATCATTGACCCGGTAGACGTAGTAGGCGGGTTCGCGATGGTATTCGTAGATCCCGCGGGAGATCATTATGTCCAGTCGATCGCGACCTACCGGTGTCGCAAGATCCGTGCAATCGCCTTCGCACGGGATGATGTCGCGCATCACCAATTCGAAGCTGTACGGATTGGTTGCTTCGAGGTTTTGCCAGTAGCCGCTGGGGACGGACTTCTTGGGCACTACGGCGACCTTGGGAGCGAACTCCGCGGTCGGCAGATAGATCTTGGTTGGGCGAACGAGTGGTCGTCGTCCTGAGGTCATCGTTGATTTACCGAGACCGCGATCACGTTGTCGACGTTCTCCAACTCGGTAATCGTTTCCGCTCCAAGGTTGCCAACCACATGGATTAGAGCAGATGCGGCTTCACGACCCTTGAGCACAAAGTTCTCCATATGCTCGACGTTCAGGCCAGCTTCGCGCAGCGTTCCCAGCACACCAGCGAGCACACCAACACGGTTGTGGTGGCGCACCATCACGGTGAGTGCCGGGGCGGCGGCATCTGATACCTCGCCAAGGTTGACGCAGTTGAGTGGCGTACCTTCCTCGAACGCCTCGATCGACTCGATGACGGCGTCGGCGATTGCGGTCTGCGCCTGGAGAGTCGAAGCACCGATGTGGTGCGTGCCGTAAACGGCGGGGTGCTGTGCCAGTATCGACTCGAACGGCGCCTCTCCTGAGCCAGGTTCACTGCGATAGACGTCGAGTCCAACCCGCAGGTTCTTCTCTTCGATAGCTTCGACCAGTGCTACCTCATCGATAACGGATCCCCGTGAAGTATTGACGAGGACCGTTTCTGGTCGAACCACCGACAACAGGTCGCGTGACACCAGGCCTTCGGTCTGCGGAGTAGCCGGCACGTGGAAGCTGAGAATGTCGCAACTGGCAGCTAGCGCCTTGAGGCTCGGCTCAAAACGGGCACCGATCTGGGTCAAGGTTTGCAGTCGCAGCGGGTCACGATTGGGTCGGTCGACGACGGCGATTTCCATGCCAAAGGCATGAGCCCGCTTCGCCACCTCGAGTCCGATCGAGCCGAGGCCGACGATGCCGATCGAACGACCGGCCAGGCCCTTTGTCTTGGCATAGCGCTTCTTACGCCACTTGCCCTTGCGCAGATCCTTCACCTGATCCGGGATGTTGCGGTCGATCGCCATGATCAGACCCATGGCCAGTTCAGCGACCGCTACAGCGTTCTTGCCAGGCGTGTTGCACACAAACACACCGTTGGCGGCGGCCGCATCGAGTGCGATGGTGTTTACACCGGCACCAGCTCGGATAACCAGGTTGAGTTCATCGGCTGCGGTGATGGTGTCGGCGGTCACCTTGGTCGAGCGAACCACGAGGACCTGATAGCCCTTGATCGCCTGTGGCAGATCAGCTGCCGATAGAGTCGGTTCCAGGCTGACCTCGTGACCCAGCGTGTTGAGCTTCGCTAGATGCTCGTCGGAAAACTTGTCGGCTATCAGGATCTTCACAGCCATACTCCCTAGATCACATTTGCAGTTGAGCGCTTTGCGCTGTTTTATCTTTACACTTTGTTCAATGCCAACCAAGTGCGCCGTGGCCGGCGTCCAACCCCGGGAGCAATCATGGCAATGCCGCTGAAGCCGGTTCCGTCCGATCTCGACATAGCCCAGGCTGCCGAGGTGCAGCCCATCGCCGCCATCGCTGACAAGCTTGGCATCGATCAGCGTCATCTCATCCCGTACGGTCACGACAAGGCCAAGGTACACCTTGATGTGCTCAAGGACATTTCCGATAGGCCGCGCGGCAAGTACATCGACGTAACAGCTATCACGCCCACTCCGCTTGGTGAGGGAAAAACGACGACAGTTGTGGGGCTGGTCCAGGGTCTTGGCAAGCTCGGTCTCGAAGCGATTGCTGCCATTCGGCAGCCGTCAATGGGCCCGACGTTTGGTATCAAGGGTGGTGCCGCCGGCGGTGGTTATAGCCAGATCCTGCCGATGGAGGACTTCAACCTGCACCTCACCGGCGACAACCACGCCATCACTGCTGCCCATAACCTGGCGGCGGCTGCGGTAGAGGCGCGTTGGTATCACGAGGCACAAAGCAGCGACGAGAGACTCGAATCGCGAGGTCTCAAGAGGATCGCTATCGATCCCTATTCCATTCAGTGGAAGCGGGTCGCTGATGTGAACGACCGTGCCCTGCGCAACATCATGGTGGGTATGGGGGGGAAGCCTGATGGGAAACCACGAGAGGCAGGGTTTGATATCACCGTCGCCAGCGAACTAATGGCAATCCTGGCTCTCGTCGACGGTGATGACTATGCGTCGACACTGCGCAATCTCCGCCAGCGTGTTGGCAACATCGTGGTTGGCTACACGAAGCAGGGTGCTGCCGTCACCCTCGAAGATATCAAGGTGGCGGGTGCCGTGGCAGTGTTGATGAAAGACACTCTGCATCCGAACCTGATGCAGACAACCGAAGGGCAAGCGGCGTTTGTGCACGCCGGTCCTTTCGCCAACATCGCCCACGGGAACTCATCGATCGTCGCCGACCATGTTGCCCTCCACCTCGGCGACTATGTCGTGACCGAATCGGGATTCGGGGCAGATATCGGCATGGAGAAGTTCTTCGACATCAAGTGCCGTGCCTCGGGGCTTGTCCCTGATGCTGTGGTCTTGGTGGCAACGATCCGTGCCCTGAAGATGCACGGCGGCGGACCACGAGTGATTCCCGGTCGAAAACTTGACAAGGCCTACACCGAGGAGAATCTCGAATTACTCGAAGCCGGGCTCCCCAATCTGCTGGCTCATATTCGCAATGCCCAACTGTTTGGCGTTCCTGTCGTGGTCGCGGTCAACGCGTTCACAGATGACACCGAGGCGGAGATTGAGTTGGTGCGCAAGGCGGCTATCGATGCCGGAGCAGTTGGCGCTGCTCATTCCAACCACTGGGCCGAGGGTGGCGACGGAGCAATCGAATTAGCCAAAGCTGTGGTTGCCGCCTGTGAACAGCCCAGCAAGTTTAAATATCTGTACCCGCTCGACATTTCGATCCGGGACAAAATCGAGATCATTGCCAAGCAGGTCTACGGAGCCGGCGAGGTCAAGTACGACGGTCTCGCAGAGCGCCAGATCGAGAGCTTCGAGAAACAGGGGTGGGGCAACCTGCCGATCTGTGTCGCCAAGACTCACCTCTCGATTAGCCAAGACCCCAAGCTCAAGGGTGCCCCAACCGGGCACACGGTGCGGGTTCGTGAGGCGAGGGCCTCGGTTGGCGCCGGGTTCATCTACCCGATGCTGGGCACGATGCGGACCATGCCGGGTTTGGGAATGACGCCGGCATATATGAACGTTGATGTGGACGAGGATGGCAAGGTCGTCGGTCTCTTCTAGGAAGGCGAATGAGTGCTCAATTCCCAGCCAGGGCGTATCGAAAGTCTCACGGTCGTCTATGACGGTGATTGTATGTTGTGCCGGCGTTCTGTCAGATGGCTGCGCCAGCAGCGAACCCATGTCGGTATCGATGTGATCGCGGCGGCCGACTCAGATGCGATTGCTCGATTCGGGGACACACCGGACTATGGCGAACACATGATTGTGGCCGCCAATGACGGTCGGGTTTGGATTGGGGTTCCCGATGCGTACCTTGTGGTGATGTGGGCAGTCGGTGGATTGCGACTGCTGTCATATGTCATGTCGCTGGCACCACTCAAGCCTTTGGCCGGGCGAGTGTTCCGAATCGTGACCGGCAACCGACACGTGATAGGCCGCGTCGTCGGTGAGGGCTGTGTTCACTGTGCGCCAATCTGACAGCCGAGTCGTGATTGTCGGACTTTGGACAATCGTTATCACCACAACACCCTGACCGGGTTCTTCAGCTTGTCGAACACGAAGGGTCTCCAATATGGATAGCAAACAACGCAGCCGGGTCCGGGTGGAGCAAGGTCAACGCAAGATCAGGACTTACCTGGGTGGAGAACTGGTAGCGGCGACAACGTCACCGCTTCTCGTCTGGGAGAAACCGTATTACCCGGTGTATTACTTCCCGGCCGCGGATGTCCGCATGGACCTGCTGACCGAGACCGGAGAGGCAAAGCGTTCGCCGAGCCGGGGTGACGCAACTCTGTTCACGGTCGCCACCGCGGCAGCGAAAGCCGAAGGCGCCGCCTACC
>JASJHC010000127.1:0-12565 GCA_033791245.1 Acidimicrobiia bacterium
CTCGGGGTCAAGGCCCGGTATCTGCATTCGGATATCGACACTTTGGAGCGGGTGCAGATCCTCAGCGAGTTGCGGATGGGGGAGTACGACGTGCTGGTGGGCGTCAACCTTCTCCGTGAGGGGCTTGACCTTCCTGAGGTCGCTTTGGTTGCCATCCTCGACGCCGACAAAGAAGGATTCCTGAGGTCGCAGACGTCTTTGGTGCAGACGATAGGTCGTGCGGCGCGAAACGTTGAGGGGCAGGTGATCATGTATGCCGACAAGGTCACCGACTCGATGCAATGGGCAATCAACGAAACCAATCGCAGACGGCGCATCCAGACGGACTTCAACGAGGAGCATGGGATTGATCCGCAGACCATCCGCAAGAAGGTCACCGATATCCTCGGACTATTGCAGACCTCGGATGCACCTTCAGCGGATCGTCGGGTTAGGGAGTTCCGGGATCGGACCCCGCTGGATTTGGGCACGGATGATCTCACTCGCCTGATCCTCAGCCTTGAAGAAGAGATGCACGAGGCAGCTACGGATCTGCGCTTTGAGTATGCAGCTCGGCTGCGCGATGAGATCAACGAAATGAAGCGAGAACTGCGCGACCTAACCGAGGCAAGGCGATAGACACACCGATTCGGGATCCGGTTGATATCGTCTGCGGGTGACCGATCCCAAACCTTCAGACAACAGCCCAGCATCATGGCGTCTGCGCACCTACCCCATTGTGGTGCTGGCCGCCCTCGTTGGAGCCTTGCTGCTAGCAACCTCGGTCTATGACCGTGATGATCCGACCAGTCGGCTCGGTGGTGACTATCCCTCGTTCTATGGCGCCGGTTCGATCGTGCGAGATGGTGATTGGGACCAGTTGTACTCAGGGGAGCGGCAACAGCTGGAGCAAGCTGGTCTGATCGACGACGTGGGCGGCTATCTCTATTTTTCATATCCTCCGTTCGTTGCTGCGGTGTATGGCCAGTTTGCCGGCTTCGGCTACCAGTGGTCCTTCCTACTGCATACCTTCCTCCTCGGTCTCGCTCTGGCAGGTGCAGTACGACTGTTGTGGCCGTGGCTACAGCACCTGGGTCTCCCGCCTGTCGCAGTTACGGTTATTGCGCTGGGCTTTTATCCCGTCCTACGTGCGATTCCAGGTGGGCAGAACACCACCTTCAGCCTCCTTCTTGTTGCAGCTGCACTCCGGCTCGATCACGAAGACCAATCCGTGGCGGCTGGTTTCGTCGCCGCGATGTTGCTGTACAAGCCTCAGTTCGGTGTGGTTCTCGTGGCGCTGCTGCTGGTCGCAAGAAGATGGCAGATGCTCGCCGGTTGGCTGGCGGGTGCCGCTTCGTTGTATGCGATATCGGCAATGCTGATGGGCGGCGAGTGGGTGCAGGACTGGTGGGCACAAGCCGGTGCATTCCGAGATCTCAACCTTGACGCCAACGGTGCGAATTTTGTTTCGTTCCCCGGTTTCTTGGAGAACGTGCTTGGTCTCGGTTCTGGGCTGGCCTGGGTAGTCGGCTACGGACTGGCGGCGCTAGTGGGTGGCCTTGTTGCGTTCTACTGGTGGAAGAACCCAAACGACCTGGCGCTGGAGCGATGGACCCTGGCAGCAGCCGCAGTCGTCGTTGCCGCCCCCCAAACTCTGTACTACGACACCGGGTTGCTGTTATTGGGTCTCGTTCCGTTTTCGTTAGCGGGTAGCCGACGACTCCTGCTCGTTGTTGGGTCCCTACTTGCCCTGTCCTGGACGCAGCTAGGAGCTGGCTCGCTTGCCTGGTCGCCCCTTGGGCCGATTGCCTGGGTTGGCGTGGCCTTGCTGCTCTACCGCGCCTTCGAATCCCGGTCGCGGCCGCAGGCGGCATAGCTCGGTGACCCGCGGAATCGTGTCACACCCTCCAACTACAATCGACCGACGGTCACATAGCTGACACAAGCGGAGGACGGCGCCTCGGTGGGTATTGAGAAAATTGTTATTAAGGGTGCTCGTGAGCACAACCTTGCCAATGTGGATTTGGAGCTCCCGCGCGATCAACTGATCGTGTTCACCGGCATCTCCGGTTCGGGCAAGTCCTCCCTTGCGTTTGACACCATCTATGCAGAGGGGCAGCGACGATACGTCGAGAGCCTGTCGGCGTACGCCCGCCAGTTCCTCGGTCAGATGGACAAACCGGACGTCGATTTCATCGAGGGATTGTCTCCGGCGATATCTATCGATCAGAAGACGGCAAGCAGGAATCCTCGCTCCACGGTCGGCACCGTCACCGAGACCCATGACTACCTGCGGCTGTTGTACGCCAGAATCGGAATCCCACACTGTCCAGATGATGGATCTGTGGTAGCCAGACAAACCCCACAGCAAATTGTGGATCAGATCCTCAACCTCGAAGAGGGCTCCCGATTTCAGGTTCTGGCACCTGTGGTGCAAGGGCGCAAGGGGGAGTATGAGGCGCTGCTGGCCGACCTGATGAAGGACGGATTCAGTCGAGCCCGGATTGATGGTGAGGTGCGTGACCTCGCCGAGGACATCAAGCTCGACCGCTACTTCCAACACACCATCGAGGTTGTGGTCGATCGTTTGGTTCGCAAGGCAGGGATCGAGCAACGACTGACCGAGTCTCTGGAAACGGCGCTATCGCTCGCTGAAGGTGTTGCGCTCATCGACATCATCGATGGTCCCACGCTGACTTTCAGCCAGCACTTCGCCTGCCCGCAGTGTGGCCTGTCATTTGAGGAATTGCAGCCACGGAACTTTTCGTTCAACAGCCCCTACGGTGCCTGTGCCTCGTGCAGTGGCATCGGTACCCGCTATCAAGTCGATGCCGAACTTGCGATTCCGCAGCAGGACAAGAGCGTTGCCGAAGGCGTCATGGCGCCGTGGGCCGGACGACACCGGATGAGGTACTTCCAGCGGTTGCTCGCCTCGGTCGCCCAGGAGGAAGGCATCGACATAGATCGGCCCTTCCGCAAGCTATCCAAAAAGCACAAGGAGCTGCTGGTCAACGGCGCCGGCGGCAAGCCGTACACGGTGACCTATCAGAACCGTTTTGGCAGGCAGCGACGCTACGAAACCACCTACGAAGGTGTCGTTCCTTGGCTGCAGCGACGCTATCGCGACGCCGAGTCCGATGGTGCCCGCGAACAGTACCGCCAGTTCATGCGCGAGGTGCCCTGTGCCGAATGTGCCGGTGGTCGGCTGAACCCGATATCGCTGGCGGTGACCGTTTCTGGAAAGAACATCTTTGAGCTTTCGACGATGCCGCTGCGACGCGCTGTCGAGTGGTTGCGAACTGTCGAACTCAGTGATCGTGATCAGCAGATAGCTCGTCTCGTGGTCAAGGAAGTCGAGGCTCGTCTCTCGTTCCTCGTCGATGTCGGGTTGGAGTATCTGACCTTGATGCGCTCCGCGGCGACTCTGGCTGGGGGAGAGGCGCAACGGATTCGTCTGGCAACCCAGATCGGATCCGGATTGGTCGGAGTTCTGTACATCCTCGATGAGCCTTCTATTGGCCTACATCAGCGCGACAACCAGCGACTGATCGAGACACTGATCCGGCTGCGAGATCTGGGGAACACACTGATTGTTGTCGAACACGACGAGGAGACCATCCGCATCGCCGATCACATCGTAGATATCGGCCCGGGCGCGGGTGCCCACGGCGGGAAGATTGTCGCTGAAGGCAGTCTCAAGGACATCATGAAGTCGTCGCAGTCCATAACCGGCGACTATCTGGCCGGTCGGCGTTCGATCTCCGTTCCCGGAACCAGGCGCATTGGTACGGGTGGCGCGATCTCCGTGGTGGAAGCCGCCGAGAACAATCTCGACCGCGTGTCCGTCGAGTTTCCCCTTGGCAAGCTGACGGCGGTGACCGGTGTGTCCGGCAGTGGCAAGTCGTCGTTGGTCCAGGAGATCCTCTCCAAGGGCTTACATCACGAACTGCATGGCTCTCACGCACTACCGGGCAGACACCGTCGCCTCGCCGGTGTAGACCAAATCGACAAAGTCATCAACATCGACCAGTCGCCGATCGGGCGAACACCGCGCTCGAACGCAGCAACATATACGAAGGTCTTTGGCATAATTCGAGACCTGTTTGCCGCCACTACCGATGCAAGGATGCGTGGCTACAAACCTGTCCGATTCTCGTTCAACGTTGCCGGTGGTCGTTGTGAGACCTGCAAGGGTGACGGCACTATCCGCATCGAGATGCACTTTCTCCCCGACGTCTACATACCGTGCGAGGTCTGCAAGGGAAGGCGCTACAACCGGGACACGTTGCAGATCACTTTCAAGGGCCATTCGATCGCCGATGTGCTGGACATGTCGGTCGAAGAGGCGCTGCACTTTTTCGAGAATCAGCCGCGCATCGCCAGGGTCTTGGAGACCCTGTTCGACGTTGGACTTGGCTATGTCCGTCTCGGGCAGCCGGCGCCGACGCTCTCTGGTGGAGAGGCGCAACGCGTCAAGCTCGCCTCAGAACTCGGCAAGCGCGCAACAGGCCGCACCTTCTACATTCTCGACGAGCCGACAACGGGGCTGCACTTCGAGGACGTTCGCAAACTACTGGGGGTGCTGCACCGTCTCGTCGACGCCGGCAACACCGTGGTCGTCATCGAACACAACCTCGATGTGATCAAGACCGCGGACTGGATCATTGATCTCGGACCGGAGGGCGGCGAGGACGGCGGACACCTGGTCGCGGTCGGCACCCCCGAGGATGTCGTCGAGGTTTCTGAGTCCTATACCGGGAAGTTCCTCAGAGACGTTCTTGTCTCCCACAACCATGAGTGAGTGGATCCAGCACGGCGAATGGTGGCTGGAAGAGATAGCTGAAGACGCAATCTACGGCCTGGACGTCATTCCGCTTGCGCAGGACCTTATCGGTGACGGGCGTGGTGTCGTACTGGACCTCGGGTGTGGCGAAGGCCAAGTGATGAGAGCATTGCCGGGGTCGGTAGTCGGTTGCGATGTCTCGCCGCGTCTACTTGAAGATGCCTGCCTCGCCGGTCCGGTGGTACGGGCCAATCTTCCCGATCTTTCCTGGCTCAAGACGGATTCCGTAGATCTCGCCTATGCGGTTCTGGTCCTCGAGCACCTTGCGGACGAAGACATCTTTGCGTCGGCGAGTCGGGTGGTTCGTAGAGACGGGAGCTTTGTCTTGGTGATGAACCATCCGGCGTTCACAGCAGACGGGGCCGGACCAATCATGGACCCAAGCGATGGCGAAATGTTGTGGCGCTGGGGTCGCTACTTCGAGAAGGAGGCCTGTGCGATGGATACCAGGCGTGGTGCAGTCACCTTCTATCACCGGCCCCTGGCCACCATATTGAATACAGCGTCCGATGCCGGATGGGTCTTAGAGCGATTTGTCGAAGTGGGGTTCAGTAAAGCCGCTATAGCAACCGAACCTGGATATCTTGGTCAAGAGCAAATGCCTCGGCTACTGGGAGCGCGCTGGATGAACACTCAAGGTGGTCGAGGTTTGCGCCGATGACAACGTGTTAACCACGGAGGATGTTATGGACGGTTTCTACGTCGCATACGAATACGGAAGCGGAGCAGCCTGGGCTTTCGTCAAAGCAGAGACACCCGACGATGTTGTGGCAGAGATGCCCGAACTCGATGTATACGAGACACCGCCGGAGTGGATGACAGTCGAAGATCTCCATCGGGTACGTCAGCACGCATCGGTCGATTTCGACAGTGGTGTCAGCCTCGATCATATTCTTGACGCCAGCAGGCGTCTCTCTCTGGCGGCCGCTTCCTAGGGTCGCCATCAAAGGACACGTTCTGCTGTATTGAGGTATGGCAGAACGTGTAGGTCATGTGTCGTAGCATCACCTAGATGATGCAACGACCACCAGCGTCGACCATCCCTGACGGGCCCGGGGTCTACCTCTTCCACGGGTCCGATGGTCGCGTTCTCTACATTGGCAAGGCGAAGTCGTTGCGGAAACGGCTTGCCAACTATTTCGGTGGCGACCTCCTTGACCGGACCCGGCTCATGGTCAGTGAGGCGGAGACGGTTGAGTGGATAGTCACCGACTCCGAGGTTGATGCGCTGATGCTCGAGTACACACTTGTGCAGAAGCATCAACCACGCTTCAACATCAAGCTGCGTGACGACAAGAGCTTCCCGTACCTGGCGATAACCCGGTCTCAAGATTGGCCGCGCATCATGGTTATGCGTGGCAAGCGGCGCAAAGGGGTCCAGTATTTCGGACCGTATGTACATGCCTATGCGATTCGACAGACTCGCGATCTGCTGTTGCGAACCTTCCCTATTCGGTCCTGTACCGATACCAAATTCAAGACGCATGCATCACTGGGACGACCGTGTCTTCTGTTCCATATCGAGAGGTGCTCGGGTCCTTGTGTTGGCGAGGTCTCTGCTGAGGACTACATGAGGGACGTCGATGGGCTGGCCGCGTTCCTCGATGGGGATCGTGCAGACCTGACGGCGCAGCTTCGCAGTCAGATGACTGAGGCGGCCGATCGTCAAGAGTTTGAACATGCGGCCCGGATCCGTGACCAACTAGGTTCGGTGGGAAAAGCGTTGCAGCGTCAGGAGCTGGTGTCGGAGCGTCAGGAAACATTCGACCTCGTTGCGGTGGAACAAGATGATCTCGAGGCTTCTGTGGTTGTCTTCAACGTAACCAGGGGGCGGCTGACCGGGCGCAGGACAAGCATCATTGACAAGGTCGAGGACGTGACTTCGGCCGAGTTGGTAGGGATTGTGCTCCGGCAGATTTATGGAGGCGATGTTCCACCACGTCTGGTGGTTGTGCCCGAGCTGCCGGTCGATCCTGAGATCTGGACCGCATGGCTATCGCAACGACGTGCCTCGCGAGTCGAGCTCCGCGTGCCCCAGCGGGGTGCAAAGCGGCGGCTTCTCGATACGGCTGGCGCCAATGCCCGTGAAGAATTCGCTCGCCACAGACTGAAACGAGCATCCGACCACAACGCACGGGCCAAGGCGTTGCGCAGTCTGCAGGAGCACCTGGGAATGGAGAAGGCGCCACTGCGAATCGAGTGTTACGACATCTCGACCATCCAAGGTAGCGACACCGTCGCCTCCATGGTTGTGTTTGAAGACGGTCTCCCCAAGAAGTCCGAATATCGTCGCTTCAAGATCCGCAGCTTCACCGGCCAGGATGACTTTGCGGCCATGGAAGAGGTTCTACGTAGGAGATTTGGTGCCTACGTCGCAGACCTGGATCTGCCGCTAGAGGATCGTGGCAAGTTCGCCTACCCACCCTCATTGGTCGTCATCGACGGTGGAGCGGGGCAGCTTGGACGTGCCGTCAAAGTCCTTGATCACTTTGGGCTAGATATCCCGGTTGTGGGTCTTGCCAAAAGACTCGAGGAGGTCTACCAGCCGGAGACTGAGAAACCGTTGCTGATTCCACGAGGTGAGGAAGCCCTCTACCTGTTGCAGAACGTGCGCGACGAAGCGCATCGGTTTGCCGTGACCTACCATCGCAAGCTGCGGGGCAAGCGGATGGTTGACTCGGTTCTTGACTCGGTGCCCGGCCTCGGTCCCAAGCGAAAGAAGATGCTGTTGCGAAGATTTGGCTCGCTGAAACGATTGCGCACCGCTACGTTCGAGGAGATCTCAGAGGTAGTGCCAGATGATGTCGCCACCAAGCTGGTAGCGACTCTGACCGGTGCCGGCGGAGGGAGATAGGCGTGAGCCAGTCAAGAGCAGTCATCATCACCGGAATGTCGGGAGCCGGCCGGTCCCAGGCAGCGAAGGTTCTCGAGGATCTTGGCTACTTCGTTGTAGACAATCTGCCCGCCCAAATGATCAAGTTCCTGGTCGACCAAGTTGGCGTAGCCGAGGGCAAGCAGGAACGCATCGCAGTGGTCGTGGACACCCGTGGAGGGGTTACGTACGAGGCGTTGGACCAGGCGTTGAAGAGTCTTTTGCAGCGAGGCGTCCGAACCACCGTGTTGTTCATGGATGCCGACGACGCCGCCATCGAGCGTCGCTTTGAAGAAACCCGACGCCGCCACCCGATCGAGGTTGGGACGCTTCCCGAGCGTATCGCTACCGAACGGACTGCATTCGAAGAGATACGGGGTCTGGCCGACGTCATCATCGATACCAGCGACCTCAACGTTCACGAGTTGCGAGACAAGGTAGTTGAAGCGTTTGAGGCACCCGATCAGATGCGGCGGCTGCGGGTGGATGTGATTTCGTTCGGTTTCAAGAAGGGGACACCGCGGGTTGTCGATGTCTTGCTTGACGTGCGTTTCTTGCCGAACCCGCACTGGATTCCCGATCTGCGTCCTCTCACCGGTCACGATGCACCGGTGCGTGACCATGTTCTGGAGGCGGATGATGCTGTGGTCTTTGTCGACAAGACGATGGATCTGTTTCGGTTCCTTCTGCCTCGCTACGAGGCTGAAGGCAAGGCCTATCTGACAATCGGTATTGGGTGCACCGGTGGTCGACACCGGTCGGTTGCCTTGGCAAACGAATTCGCCCGTCTTCTCACCGACGAGGGTTTTGACGTCAAGGTCAGTCATCGCGACACTCCGGATCCAAGTGAGTAGCCCTCTCGGTACCCCATTATCGGAGGCGCTTGAACAGGCATTGGCGACCGATCGGCAGGGTCCCCATGTCGTCGCCATCGGTGGCGGTACCGGTCTTGCCGCCGCGCTCCACGCCATTCAGCGTTATGCCGGACGCATCGATGCCATTGTCACTGTCGCCGATGACGGCGGCTCGTCGGGGAGGCTTGCCCCCGACCTGGAGATTCCACCGCCCGGAGACATCCGCAAGTGTCTTGTGGCATTGACGCCGGAGGCATCCATATGGAGAGATCTTTTTGAGTATCGCTTTGAGGGAGCTGATGTCAGCGGGCATTCATTGGGGAACCTGATCATCGCAACACTGGCTGACCTCAAGGGTGACTTTGCCGAGGCGCTTCGCTTCGTCGAGCAGTTGCTCGGCGCGGTTGGCTCAGTGATTCCTGCGTCAGGGGAGCGTCTTCATATCGAAGCGATGGTTGATGGAGTCGAGGTACACGGGCAGGTGGCGCTGGCGCTGAGCAGAGGTCATATCGAGGAGATGCATCTGGTCCCTCGCCATGCTCTTGCCAACCCTGCGGCTATCGATGCTATCGAAGTTGCGGACCAGATTGTCATTGGTCCCGGGAGCCTTTACACCTCGCTGCTGGCGAGCTTGTTGGTGCCAGGAATCACCGAGGCGATCAACAGAACCGATGCTCGACTCGTGTACGTCGCCAACGTCAGCACCCAGGACGGAGAGACCCTGGGAATGGACTGTGCGGACCACTTAGATGCACTGATTGGAATGAGTGGAATGAGGCCTCCTGCTGCTATCGTCGCCAACGAGACGTCGGTGACGTTTCCGCCTCCTCTCACGGCCGTTCAGGTCGACGAGGAGGTATTGGCAACATACGGTGTTGACGTTGTCTCTGGTCACCTTGTTGACGATCAGTCAGAGGTACCGAGGCACGATGCCGTGCGCCTTGGCGGCGTGCTGGCGCGTCTCATCTGATACCCACTAGGTGAAGGACCATCATGAAGGTAGCAATCAACGGTTTCGGTCGTATTGGCCGCAACTTCTTCCGAGCAGCCAAGAAGAGCAATGCGAACATTGACTTGGTAGCGGTCAACGACTTGACCAATGCCGAAACGTTGGCGCATCTCCTCAAGTACGACAGCGTCCACGGAACGTATCCAGGCGACATCGCGGTCGTTGATGGCGATCTGATCGTTGATGGCGATCGTTTCAAGGTCTACTCAGAGCGTGATCCCGAGAACCTTCCGTGGGGCGAGCTTGGTGTCGACGTGGTCATCGAGTCCACCGGTATCTTCCGCAGCCATGAGGCAGCTTCCAAGCACATCACCGCGGGCGCCGAGTTTGTCTTGATCTCCGCTCCTTCGGGTGACGCCGACATCTCTGTGGTGCTCGGGGTCAACGACGGCGAACTCGACCCGTCGCAGCACAAGATCATCTCCAACGCCTCGTGCACGACCAACTGCATTGCTCCCATGGCCAAAGTCCTTGACGATGCTTTCGGTATCGAGCGGGGCATGTTCACGACCGTGCACGCCTACACCAACGACCAGGCGATCCTCGACATGCCACACAAGGATCTCCGTCGGGCTCGCAACGCCGCGGGCAACATCATCCCCACCGCCACTGGTGCTGCCAAGGCTATCGGCAAGGTGTTGCCAAGCGTTGAAGGCAAGATGCAGGCGATGGCGATGAGGGTTCCCGTTCCTGACGGCTCCATCACCGACCTCGTGGTAACGCTTGGCAAGGACGTAACCCTGGATGAGGTAAACGGAGTCTTCAAGGCCGCCGCTGAGGGGCCGCTCAAAGGCATCCTTCGGTACACCGAGGATCCGATCGTCTCCAGCGATATTGTTGGCGACCCTGCCTCGTGCATCTACGACGCCTCCGCGGCGATCGTGCCGGGAGACAACATGATCAAGGTTCTCGGTTGGTACGACAACGAGTGGGGCTACTCGAGCCGTCTCGTCGATCTTGTCGGCCGACTTGGCTGAATACAACGAATCGGCACAACTGTGAAGACCCTCCCAACGCTCGACTCGCTACGAGTCGAAGGGAAGACGGTTCTCGTACGTTCTGATTTGAACGTACCGCTGGACAATGGGGAGGTGGCTGACGATTTTAGGATCGGAGCCAGCCTCCCCACTATCCAGGCGCTTCTGGCCAGGGGAGCCAAGGTTGTCGTATGCAGCCATCTCGGACGCCCCAAGGGCGTCGACGAGGCGCTTCGCCTGGACCCGGTTGCCGACCGTCTCTCCGAGCTCGGGGGATTTCCGGTCAACAAGATCGACGTCGTGGCGGGCGAGGCTGCTGAGGCAGCGATCGCGGCAGCCGATGCCGGGACCGTCACCCTGCTCGAGAACACCCGGTTTGAGCCGGGTGAGAAGAAGAATGATCCCGACTTGGCGGACGCATTGGCGAGGCTCGCTGATGTGTTCGTGTTGGACGCCTTTGGCACGGCTCACCGCGCCCACGCCACAACCGTAGGAGTCGCGGAGCGGCTTCCGGCGGCTGCCGGCTACCTGCTGGAAAAGGAGGTGAGGGCGCTGTCGTCGTTGCTGTCCGACCCGGAACGCCCATATCTGGTGATCCTGGGTGGGGCCAAGGTGTCGGACAAGCTGGCTGTCATGGAGCACCTGCTGCCACGTGTCGACAGGATGATCGTCGGCGGTGGGATGTGTTTCACCCTGCTTAAGGCGCAGGGCTATGAGATCGGCAACTCGCTCGTGGAGGAATCGAGGGTTGACGTGGTCGGCGGCCTGCTGGACGGTGAGTACGGGCACAAGATCATGTTGCCGACAGATGTAGTTGCGGCGAAGGCTTTCGCCGAGGATGCCGAGCATGTCGTGACGTCGGTGACAGAGATTCCGGATGAATGGATGGGCCTCGACATCGGACCCAAGTCGATTGCAGCATTCCGTGTGGCTGTCGACGAGGCAAGAAGCGTGTTCTGGAACGGCCCAATGGGCGTCTTCGAGTGGGAATCGTTCCGTGCCGGCACAGCCGGGGTAGCCGAGGCCCTGGCGAATACCGAAGGGTTCACCGTGATCGGTGGCGGCGACAGCGTCGCCGCAATCCGATTGCTAGGTCGTGAAGACCAAATCACACATGTCTCGAGTGGCGGCGGTGCCGGCCTCGAGTTTCTAGAAGGAAAGAAACTACCGGGCATCACAGCCCTGGAGAGGTGGAACGATGCGTAAGGATCTCATGGCGGGCAATTGGAAGATGCACTCGACGCATCTTGATGCCATCCAGATGGTGCAGAAGCTCAGCTACCGGCTGGATGCGGCCGACTATGAGCGTGTTGATGTCGTCGTCTGTCCGCCGTTCACCGCGTTGCGTTCTGCGCAGACGGTGATCGAGTCGGATCATCTCCAGATCGATCTCGGTGCGCAGCACTGCTTCTACGAGGAAAAGGGTGCGTACACCGGTGAGGTATCACCCCAGATGCTTGCCAAGCTATCGGTGTCGTATGTGATTGCCGGTCACTCGGAGCGTCGCCAAGTCTTTGGCGAGACCGACGACGATGTGAACAAGAAGGTCAAGGCCATTCTGGCCGCAGAGATGATTCCGATCATGTGCTGCGGGGAGACCGATGACGAGAAGGAACAAGGTCTGACCGAAGAGAAGGTTGGCAGCCAGGTCCGCTTGGGGCTGCAGGGTCTCACTGCCGAGCAGGTTGCTGGCATGGTCATTGCCTACGAGCCGATCTGGGCGATCGGGACTGGCAAGACGGCCAGCGCCGACGACGCCGGAAACATGTGCACCTTTGTCAGGAACACGGTTGCCGAGCAGTTCGGCGAAGCCGCCGACTCGGTTCGGATCCTTTACGGCGGTTCGGTGAAGGCGGGGAACATCGCAGGCCTCATGGCCAAGCATGATATCGATGGCGCATTGGTTGGTGGCGCAGCTCTCGATCCGGACAGCTTTGCGTCAATCGTGAGGTACTGGGTATAGGGGAACGCTGCGCGTTCCTTGGGAGTTCTCAAAGCGGGACTCCGGGGAACTCCTGGCGGTACATCAGT
>JASJHC010000128.1:0-6722 GCA_033791245.1 Acidimicrobiia bacterium
CACACCAATGCCTATGGTGTGCAATCGAAAGCGTACGGTAGTTACAGAAGAGGTTGCTGTGGGAGAAAAGGTGGCGGTGCTCCTATGTGGATACGGCGAGGTCGAAGAGTACGACGAGTTCGCTGAGTACAACGAGAGATCCTTCAAACTTCTCGTTTCCAAGTCAATCAAGTTCCCCGACTTCTCCATTCCGTTCTTGTCACGACGCCTCGAACGGGCTCAGAAGAAGGAGTGGCACGCTGCCAACCACTACCACTCACCCCACAACGATATCTTCGAGCAGCAACGTGAAGGCATCGAGACGAACCTGCGCGAGGTATACGGCGACGACGTTGGCGTGTTCAAGACCTTCAACTTCGTGCCTCCCTACCTTCCAGATCAGGTGTTGCGCGAAATCCGATCACAGGGCTTCGAGAAGCTGGTGATCTACCCATGGTTGGTCGTTGACTCGGTTTTCACCAGCGGGCTGGCCTTGGAGCAAATCAATGAGGCGCTCCAACCTGATCCGAGTTGGGTCAAAGACATGCGGTACTTGCCTTCTTTCTGGGAGCGCGAGGATTTTCAGCAGCGACTCATCGACCAGACCGAGGAGGCGATTGCCCCGCTCCTCGAAACGTACGCAGCAAGTCAGGTGGGGGTGATGCTGTGTATGCATGGCTGCCCTCTCGAGAGCAAGGGCTATGAGACCGGAGTCCGGGAGAGCGAGGCCCTTTTCTATGCTTTGCAGGAATCGCTGGTCCGCAAGTACCCGCTCATCACACCGGGTTGGATGAACCATCCTGTTCCGGGCAAGTGGACTACTCCCGATGTGGATCAGGCTGCCAAGAACCTCATCACCCTTGGCGCCAAAGCCATCGTGTTCGTACCGATCGGTTTCGTCACGGAGAACCACGAGACTCAGCTGGACATCGGATACACCATCGACAAGGTGAAGGACCAGGTTGAGTGTGTGCAACTGCCGACGCTCAACGACGACCCCGCGCTGTTGCGGATGGGAGCCGAGTGGATCAGGCCTCTGGTAGACGAGCTCCGGACTGTGGCCGACTAGCTGCGCGGTGTGCTTGACGCCGCTGCCCGCTATCTGCGGTCGTCCGAGCGCTTGACGATCTTCATGACCTTGGCAAAGTCCTCAGCCCGGACCAAGAGCCGGTGAGACTGCAGCGCTCCATAACCAGCGTCGTCAGCAAACAACACCTTCACCTTGAAGCCCGCCGCATGGCACGCCTCAGCGATCGTCTGAGCGCGGAAACGATCCGACCCAACCGGGATGTCTCGAAGATCATCCATACCGCCAACCATACGCCCGAAACGGTGTGTTGAGACACCGCAGACTCTGCGGTCCGTCTCACAGCCACCAAGGGGCGGCGAGGTCACGCCGCCATAGTTTCCAGGTCTAGAGCACACCCTCGTCGGTGCGTTCGGCGACAACATCGAGGATCGCCATGACGACCTCCTCGATATCAAGAGCCGAAGTATCGACCTCGACGGCATCAGCGGCGGGTCGCAGCGGAGACGTCTTGCGTGTCGAGTCGGCATGATCGCGCCGGTTCAGGTCGGCGACGATATCGGCAACCGCCTGATCTGCAGCCTCGGCATCGCCGGCACGACGAGCCGCCCGAACCTCCGCATCGGCAGTCAGAAAGATCTTCACCGGAGCGTCGGGGAAAACGACGGTTCCGATATCGCGCCCCTCGACCACAGCGTCACCACCGTGGTGGGCTACCCACCGTCGTTGCATCTCGACGACATGGTGGCGAACCCGGGGGTATGCCGACACCGCACTCACGTTCTTGGTGACCGCGTCTGATCGAGTTGCATCAGCAACTGATGTTCCGTCAAGCAAGATGGTGCCATCCACGTATGCAATCTCGGATGCGACCACCGCTCCGAGCACCGCATCCTCGTCGCCAAGATCAACGCCGCTGCGCAAGGCGGCGACGGTGGCAGCTCGATACGTTGCACCGGTGTCCAGGAAATCCACGCCGAGTAGCGTCGCCAGCCGACGGGTCACAGTGGACTTCCCGACACCTCCGGGCCCGTCTATCGCGATGACCACAATGCCTCCAGTGCTTCGAAGAACCTCGGCCAAGACACCCCGACCGATCCAGCTCCCGAGATCGTAACCGGCCCCGTCGATGCTGTAGCGGCGACTGCTCCGGCCATGGCGATACGGTGGTCGCCATCTGCGTGGACGACCCCTCCGTCCAGCCAGCCGAGGCCAAGAACCTCGAACCCGTCTTCCGTTGCCTGGGCTCCCCCGCCCAGGCTGTTGACCATCGCAACTGTTGTGGCGATACGGTCGCTCTCTTTGGCACGCAACTCAGCAGCATCGGCCACAGTCGTAATGCCCTCGGCGTATGAGGCAACTATGGCCAGTAGCGGTAACTCGTCCAATGCGGCAGCCGCCAGCGCCCCGGACACCGTGGTGCCGCGCAATCCACTGCCTTTCACCTCCACATTGCCCACAGGATCGCCCAGAATCGCTCCAGTGACCTCGCCGATGACTGTTGCCCCCATTGCCTCAAGCACCTGGAGAAAGCCAATCCGGCCCGGATTGAGCGAAACGTTGGGCGTCACTACGTGAGCACCGTCGACAATCGCCGCCGCCGCCCACAAGAAGGCTGCAGATGAAGGGTCTCCGGGTATCTCATACTCGTAGGTGGGTATCGCACCCGGGTGAATGCGGAAGGTCTGCGCAGATTCCTTGTTGCCCAGACCCATCGTCTCCAGCCAACGTTCGGTGTGATCACGGAAACCGGGAGGGCTGGTGATCGTCGATTCTCCATCGGCCCGGGTTGCCGCCAGCGAAAACGCAGACCGTATCTGGGCAGACGCCATAGGAATCTCAATGTCAGCCGCGGCGGCCAGTCCCGCTCCCTGCACCCCGACCGGAGCAGTATCTGCGGCCGACAGCGTGATCTTGGCACCCAACGCCTGCAACGGATCGACCAGGCGCCGCATCGGTCGCTTCATCAGAGACTCGTCACCGACCAGACTCGTCGTAAGGGAGGACCCGCTCAGGGCTCCGGCCATCAGACGCATCGTCGTACCCGAGTTGCCGCAGTCAAGCGGATCGGTCGGTGATGTCCAGGCGTCGATCCCCGGCGAAAGAAAACTCGTGCCGAGGACTTCAACTCCCAGCGCCTTGACCAATTCGATGGTTGCCCCGACATCACGACCGGTGGCTGCCCGCCGCACCACACTTGCGCCGTTGGCCATCGCGGAGAGGATGATGGCCCGGTGCGAAAGTGACTTGTCACCGGGAACCTCTATGCCCGCGGTGAACGGCTGATTTGGCCCTTCGACGACAACTGTGTCGTTCGCACTCATTCTGTGGCCTCCTCCGCAATCAATGTGGGTGCATCATGCCACTCCGCATTCGCCGCGGAGTACAGAGACCGAACTTCATCGAGCGTGAGATTGCGCCACTCTCCCGGTACAAGCGACGCGTCACGAACCTCGCCGATCGCCGTTCTCATCAACCGCTCCACCTCGTGACCGACCTCCTCCAGCATCCGACGCACCTCACGTTTGCGTCCCTCTGCCATGACGATCTCGACCAGTGACCGGGACTTGTGTCGGTCCACAATCCGCGCCGTCAAACAACGAGCGGTCCCATCGTCGAGTTCTACGCCCTCGACTAGACGACGCATCGCAGTATTGCCGGGGTTGCCCTCGACCATGGCCATGTAGGTCTTGGTGACCTGGTGGCTGGGATGGGTCACCAGGTTCGTCAGCGATCCATCGTTGGTGAGAATCAGCAATCCCTCAGAGTTGGCATCGAGCCGGCCAACCGGGTACACCCGAGTCCCCACGTCCACAAGCTCTACCACCGTTTGGCGGCCTTGCGGGTCATGAGAGGTGCTGATGACCCCAAGTGGCTTGTTCAACAAGATGTACACCAGGTCAGGCCGCACCGGAAGAGGAACGCCATCTACGGTGACTCTCGCCTCGAGGGGATCGCATCTGTCGCCGAGAATCGCCACTTCACCGTCGAGCGTGACCCTCCCGCTACGGATGAGATCCTCAGCCCGTCGCCGTGACATCAGCCCGGTGTGGGCGATCAGCTTTTGAAGTCTGTCGATGATTCCTCCGGCCGGAAGGGCCGCTCCAAGGCATCAACCACGTCCTTGGGCGGCACATGGTCGGCAAGCGGCGGCAACTCTTCAAGACTGCGCACACCCAACTTCTCCATGAACAATGGGGTGGTTCCAAAGAGCATCGCCTGACCGGGCCCCGGGGCGGTGCCGATCTCGGTAATCATGCCGCGGCGCTCCAAGGTGCGGAGCGCCCGGTCGGAATCAACACCACGAATCTCGGACACTTGGCCGCGAGACACAGGCTGCTTATAGGCAACGACCGCAAGAGTCTCCAGCGCGGCCTTCGACAGCCGGGCGACCCGATCGGTTGCTGCGAAACGCTCCAAGTAGGGGCGGGCGTCAGGATGACTGAACAGTCGCCATCCCCCACCCAACTCTCGTAGTACCAAGCCACGGTTCGACTCTTCGAGGTCTGCCAGATAGCCCTTGAGCTCATCTGCGACGACCGATTGCGGTTCTTCCAGAACCTCTGACATCTCACTGAGCGGAATCGGCTCCTCAGCAACAAACAGCATGGCCTCGATTACTGCGCGCAGATCCAGGCTCATGTCTCGCTCCATTCGCTCTGTAGCTGATCGGCGCCGTACCCATCAGAGCCCTTGTGGACAATGCGTATCGGGGCGTCCCGATGGTCTTGAGTAACACTGATAACACCCCACCGTGCTAGCTCCAAGAGAGCGAGGAAGTAGGCGACCACGTCTATAGAGCGATCGCAATGGGCAACCAATTCTTCAAATTCAGTTTCCACGGCAGCTGCGATCCGGATCCGGACATCGGCGATTGCATCGCCAACGGAGGGAAGATCGAGGTCAAGATGGTCGAGGTCGGGCTCGTCGGGTGCCGCCTGCATCGCTCGTTCCGCCAGCAGCGCAAACTGGGCGACGTTGATACCGAGCTTGACCTCGGGCTGCAACGGGGTGATGTCGGGATCAAGGCCGCTGAGCCGGGGCAAGAACCGGGCGTTGCCATCGATTCGGTGAGAGAGCACCGCGGCCACGTCCTTGAACGTGAGACAGGCCAACAGGCGGGACAGCAGACGATCTCGCTCCTCGGCAAGCGCCAACTCGTCGTCGATGTCGATCTCCCGGTCATCGGGAAGTAGATGTCTTGCTTTGAGCTGGATCAGAGTCGCCGCGATCAGCAAGAACTCGCTGGCGACCTCGATGTCCATTTCGCCCATCAGATCGAGATGGTGCAGGTACTCGCCAACCAGGTCAACCAAACTGACTTCGGTGATCTCGACTTGGTGAGAAGTGATGAGCTGCAGCAATAGATCCAGTGGGCCCTCGAAACCCGTGTCTTAACTTCGTAACTCATATGCTCACCTCGGGCGGCATGCTATACCTCGCGGCTCTGTTGTACCGGCTTTCCCGCCGAAACGGTTATGCATCGTCGGCCGCCCGCAATACGTCCCAGACGTCACTTTCGATCCCATCGGGGGCAACAGGTTCGCCCGCCGCAAAAGCGATTGCCAGTGGGCTCGCTCCAATTTCGCTCAAATCACGAGCTCCCAACGTGCCGTGGTCTCGATACCGGCGCCAGCCCGCGGGCATAGGCAACCGCATCATGTCAGCAACGGTGGCCATCGATCTTGCAACGGCACCGAGGTCACAGTGACGCTTCCCCACATCGTGCAGCAGGGCCGCTGCGAACGCATCTTGATCGCCTGCAAGACGGTCCCGCACCCTTTGGGCAACGGCGTAGGCGTGGCGTTGATCGATAGCGTCTTGATCCCAAAACAAGGCCGCCGCAGCCGGATCCAATATTGCATTGACCTCATCCTGCGCACGCGGCCCCAGCGGTTTACCCACCAAGACTCCAAAGAAACGCGAGACGAGATGCCGAAAGTGGCGGAACACGATCATCGGAAAAACTTAGACGGACCGGCGTGACTTGCAGTCGACGCAGTACCGCGAGGTGGGGCGGAACTCCATTCGCGCCGCACCGATCTCCTTGCCACAGGACTTGCACTGCCCGTAGGTGCCTTCGTCGACCTTGACCAAGGCTTGATCAACGTCAGCGAGCAGCTTGGTTAGGTTTTCCACGATCCCGAGCACCTCGCTACGTTCGGCTGTTGCGGCTGCGGCGTCGGCAAAGCCGTCTCCGTAGTCGACATCACCGGTGAGCTCCCCGTCCTCGGTTGCACCGAGTTCGGTCAGCTGGCGGACCAGCTTCTCCCGCTCTTCGTTTAACGCTGCTACGGCGCCGTCGATCTTCACAACAATCCTTCCGGATCCTCTGCTCTCGGTCGTCATCGACCACGTGGATGCGAGGTTACATACACCTCGTACAGATGTTGAGGGGACACCCTCGTGTAGGTCTGTGTGGTGGAGATACTAGCGTGACCGAGCAGTTCTTGGATGCTTCGTAGGTCAGCACCACCCTCAATCATGTGCGTAGCGGCTGAGTGGCGCAGCACATGCGGCGAAATCGCCGATTGGTCGAGACCAGCCGCAGCCGCCACCTTTTTGATGATCTGCCATACCGCCTGCCTCGTGAGACGTTTGCCACGCACGCTTACAAAGACCGCACCCGGATCGATTCCACGACCAATCAGGTCCTGCCGCACCGGGTAGTAGCGACGCAGCGCCTCGATGGCGAAAGTGCCCAATGGGACAACTC
>JASJHC010000129.1:0-3237 GCA_033791245.1 Acidimicrobiia bacterium
ATGCGACCCATCGGGATCTCGCAGGACGCTTGAGCGCGCAAGGAGGTGACCGCATTGCCAGTGGTCTGAATTGTGCAGAGTGGCAGCTCGCCATCAATGAGGGTGACATCCGTGTTGAAGGTCGCAGAGCGGCCATAGCTGGTCTGTAGAGCGATTGCGATATTGTGTGTGCCACTGTCTGTAACATCGAAGCTGTATGAGCTCAAGACTCGGTCGCTCAACAGGTCTCCGTTGAGTGTGACGGTAATGCCATTCACACGTTCCTTGGAGAGCAGTCCGTCGACGTACCAGCGTGTCGTGATACGTGCCGGGGCCCTGCTCCAGGCATCGCCGACAAGCGGGTTGAGGCTCGCTGTTACCGCCGGTGGATCGACGACCGCGAATGTGTCATCTAAGACCGCCTCGTTACCGCGGGTGTCATAGGCGCGCGCCGAGACCGGATAGTCGCCCGGATCGTATGCGGAGACAATCACAGAGGTTGCGGAACGCTGATCGACGGATGCCCCAGACGGGAAGGTCCAGTCATAGATTGGCCTTTCAGCGCCCATGTTGGTGCGGGTCTGAATGATGGAGTACGAATACTGCACCGGGTCATACTCGCGCGCCAAGCGCTTATACATCCGGAACTCCGGAAACTCGTACTCCCAGGTGCGCAACTTCATGACCGTGGTCTGCTCGGTATCGGTGCGGTACCCCTGCACCCACGCGGTGTACTTTATTTCCGCATCGCCTGGTCGGACGGTGTAGTTGATGGTGCGGGCGGTGGGGGTTGTTCCATCAGGCAGCTCCCAACGCCCAACCACCCGTATATTGGGGTCGGCGTTGCCACGCGTCACGGCATAGGTCTGGGCACGGTACTCATATGTCTGGCTGTCCTCGACATAGGTTGGGCCGACGATACGTGGGCGGGACATGTAGGGTGGCGCCACTTTTAGCAGTCCCGACACCTTGCGCCAGGAACCTGGAACGTCCGGAGCATCCCTGTACCGTGCATGCACTGTGATATACCAACTTCCTCTGATACTCGCGTCGAAGGTCTGGGTTCGACCCACATACTCCACAGGTTCTGCCCTGTAGGAGCCGGGGCGCACAGTCCACTTGTAGATGCTCGGACGACCTGCTTCCTCAGGCACCACGGACCACTCCACCGGATAATTCGTAAATGTGTAGTTGTAACCCGAGAGCGTGAACTTGGGAATGTCGTAGATGTGTATCTTGATCGGATCGGACCTGTGAGTAGCGCCGGAATAGCGGTTCACCGTGGTTGCCCGGTACCAGAACTCGCCAGCGGTGGCGTGGCGCTCGCCATACCCGAAGGAGCGATCGTAACGTGCATGGCGAACTATCGGCTCGAACGTCGTGCCGTCGGTTGATCGTTCCCACTCGATGCGCCCGACGTCGCCTGCGCGCTTTCTGTCCTCCATAGACACCTTGACGGTGGCCGTCGTCGGAGGACGCCCAGTTGGCCTATTGGTGACAAGGGAAAAGACGATCGGGTCGCCGTTGTAGACTTTAATCACCGCAGGAAGACCCTCTACTCGACCTTCGATGTCCGGCGATGCGCTCTGATAAGTAGCCGTGGCGATGATCGCATAGACACCGGCCTCAAGCGTTCCCAGATTGACGGTGAAGTCGCCGTTGGCCGCAATGTGGGTAACGTCGGCACCGAGTTGTGTTCGCGTGCTCGCGCCGCCAGCTCCTGCTTCCTGTTTGTAGATACGCACTACCCAATTGCCCATGGTGGCCTGATTGAAGGTGAACTCGTTCCTGTTTACCTTCCCAAAACGTCCCTGAACCACTGTGTCGCTCATATTGTTTGGGGCTTGAGGACGCGCGAGTTGGATCACAGGCTCCTTTGGAAGAGCGACGAATCTGACTGTTGCAGTGGACTGGATGGCCGGATAGTTAGTGTAGCGGACGTCCACCCGAAAGTTTTCCTCTCCCTCGAAGTCAGCAATGTTGGTCTCAATTGCTCCGCGGGCAAAACTCGAGGAGTAGGTGTTGTCGAGAACTACCATCCCGGTATCGAGGTTGGTAATTTGCATGCCAAGGCGCTTGAAATCGGCGCGGCCGTTCGCGTAGCCGGCAACGTATTGGCCGACGGATGTTGGAAACGAGCCGGTTGGCAGCCAGTCGAGCTGACCTGCGCCTGCAGAGGTCGGGCCAACGGTGATGATCGGCGGATCCGGATCATAGAGTTCGACCTGGTGCGCAACTACCGCACCGACCGGGTAAAAGACGAAGTTGCCTGCCTGCTTGATCAGAAGACCTGGCTGGTAGCTGAGGTCAACCGAATCATCGAAGCTGCGGATAATGCCGCCAACTCTGGAACGGTCGAGCCGCATCGCCTCCAGATCCGGAGGCAACGCCACCCACTCTAGCGCGCAGATGGCTACGTTTTCGCTAAATCGCAGGTTGCGGTAGGTATCACCCGCCACCATCGCGACCAGCGTCTCACATTTCTGCGTTCCGCCATTCCTGAGGCGAAAGCTCGCTGTCTCTACCTGCTTGGCGAAGCTTGGCGCTGCTTGCGTAACTTCGATACTGGGTGACGGATCCCAAGCCTCGATGTCTTCAATGAACACCGGGGCATCTGGATTGTCGATCTGCACGATCAGGGTACCGAAGCGGCCCTCTGTCATTGCCTCCGGATCGGCGAAGTGCAGCGGAAGAGCAAGGGCCGATTGGTTGGCCGTGAAGTCGTAGTTAGGATACACCTCAGTAGCGCCTGGATTGACGGTAATCGAACCGACCACCAAGGGGCCCTGGGCATCGTCCGACAAGGTGATGGTAAGATTTCTTTGACCAAGCACCGGCAAACCCCCGGCATCTGTCATGATCGCCGGATCTGTGGTCAGTGGCCAATTGTTGTTTCTCAGCCTCGTTGGCACATTGATCCTTGGCAAACTAATAATGTCTCCGTTCTCAGGCAGGAGCCCAAAACGGGCGGGGCCATAGTCGAACACCGCCGACACCGTGCGGCTGTTGCCAAAATCGTCCTCGGCGGTCACATAAAGACGGTAGTCTCCTGACTCGAGCGAGGGCAACATCATCGGAAACTCGACCCTGTACTCCGTACCCGTATTGTAAAAACCAAGGTTGACGTCCTCCGAAAGGGGACCGCCCGTCAGGCGCACCGCGGTCACACTGGGGGTGTTGTCGACAACATCCTCGATCTTGAAGCGCACCTGGTTCAAGCTCGAGATCCTTGCGCCGTTCAGCGGATCCCCGGAGGTG
>JASJHC010000130.1:0-6078 GCA_033791245.1 Acidimicrobiia bacterium
AAGAGTCTGCTGGCAAAGCAGAAGCGTTCTTCCGGGCGTAACTCCTACGGTCGAATCACGTCGCGTCACCGTGGCGGTGGTCACAAGCGCCGTTACCGTATTGTCGATTTCCGTCGCAACAAAGATGGCGTGCCGGCCACGGTCGCCGCTATCGAGTACGACCCGAATCGCAATGCTCGCATCGCCCTGCTCCACTATCACGATGGTGAGAAGCGTTACATCATCAGCCCACTCGGGGTTGAGGTCGGTGACGTCCTCCAGTCCGGTTCCAAGTCTGAGATTCGCCCCGGCAACGCATTGCCGTTGCGGAACATTCCAACAGGCACCACGGTGCACGCCGTTGAGCTCCGCCCCGGTGGCGGCGCCAAGATGGGTCGTGCCGCCGGCACCGCTATCCAGCTGATGTCGAAAGAGGGCGGATATGCGCTCGTTCGCCTGCCGTCTGGTGAAATGCGTCAGGTCGAGTTGGGCTGCAAGGCCACTGTCGGTCAGGTCGGCAACCCCGACGCCGAGCTGGTCAAGATCGGCAAGGCAGGCCGCAGCCGCTGGCAAGGCAAGCGTTCCTAGTCACGTGGTGTAGCAATGAACCTCGTCGACCATCCACTCGGTGGTGGCGAAGGACGCAGCTCTGGTGGTCGCCACCCGACAAGCCCTTGGGGCAAGGTGGAAGGTCGCACCCGTAAGAAGAACAAGGCGAGCGATAAGTACATTGTGCGTCGCCGGACCAAGAAGGGTCGCAGATGAAAAACGCCAATCGCCGGTTCATCGGCGACGCATTGGCAGAACCTGCGGTTCTGCTCGTGAGTATCAGTACCAAGAAGGGACGCCGCTAATGGCACGCAGCCTGAAAAAGGGCCCGTTTGTCGACGACCACCTTATGAAGAAGGTCGAAGCGGCTAACTCCAAAGGTGAAAAGAAAGTTATCCGGACATGGAGCCGTCGTTCAACGATCACTCCTGAGATGGTCGGGCACACAATTGCTGTGCACGATGGTCGTAAGCATGTTCCGGTCTACGTCAGCGAGTCGATGGTTGGACACAAGCTGGGCGAGTTCGCTCAGACCCGTACCTTCCGCGGTCACTCTGGTGAGAAATCAGTGAGGAGACGATGAAGGTTCGGGCCCAAGCTAAGTACGTGCGGCAGTCGCCCTACAAGGTGCGGCTGGTCCTCGATCTCGTGCGCGGCATGCCTGTCGGCGACGCCAGGAACACGCTCGATTTCACCAACCGCCGCGCCGCTCCGACGATCCGCAAGGTTCTCGATTCGGCGGTCGCAAACGCAGAACACAATTTTGCGCTGGATGCTGAGGAGCTGATTGTCTCCGAAGCGTTCGCAGATGAGGGGCCGACGCTGAAGCGTTGGCGTCCCCGGGCGCGAGGTCGCGCCACTCGTATCAACAAGCGCACCAGCCACATCACGATTGTTGTGGCAGACGACGATGACAGCGAAGGAGAGGATTCCTAAATGGGCCAGAAAATCCACCCATACGGGTTCCGCCTTGGCATCGTCACGGACTGGAAGTCACGTTGGTACTCCGATACCGACTATGCCGACCATGTCAATGAGGACTGGGCCATCCGCAGCTACCTGCAAGGTCAGCTGAAGCGGGGGGCAGTGTCTCGCATCGACATCGAGCGGATCGGTGACAAGAAGGTCCAGGTCGACATCCATACTGCTCGTCCCGGTGTTGTCATCGGACGTGGCGGTTCCGAGGCAGAGCGTCTTCGTTCCGGTCTCGAGAAGTTGACCGACAAGATCGTCAAGTTCAATGTCAACGAAGTTCAGAACGCAGAGACCGACGCGACTTTGCTCGCCCGCAGTGTTGCGGACCAGCTCGAAGGTCGTGTGTCGTTCCGTCGTGCCATGAAGCGTGCCGTCTCCACCGCCCTCAAGGCCGGTGCCGAGGGTGTACGTGTGCAGGCATCGGGCCGCCTTGGCGGCGCCGACATGGGCCGTCGCGAGTGGTATCTCGAAGGTCGGGTTCCGTTGCACACATTGCGTGCCGACATTGACTACGGATCGGCCACCGCCCGGACCACTGTTGGCGCCATCGGCGTCAAGGTGTGGGTCTACAAGGGCGAGGTCATTCCTTCACTGGCAGCTAGCCGTGAGAAGATCGCAGCTGAAGCAAGGCTTGCCGCCGGCGGACCTGCACAGCGTCGCCGGAAGAGCGCCAAGTCCCGCGCCGAAGAGGCCGCCGGGGCCAGCGGATCGCAGCGTCGCATCATCGAGGCCGGTGGTGGCAAGCGCCTCATCGAGGCCGGTGGTGGCAAGCGGCGCGGCAAGCGAACCGAAGAGACACCTGCGCCAATGACAACTGCCGATGCCAGGGACGCCTTTGAAATGGCCCGTTCGGAAGCCGAGGAGATCCTCGACGCAAACGCAGCGACCGAAACGCCGGCTACTGAAGCAGCCGCTACAGCTACCGAGGCTGCTGCAGCCGTCGTCGAGACCGGAGCTACTGAAGCAGCCGCTGAAGCTACCGAGGCCGTCGAGGCCGTGGTCGAGACCGGGGCAACTGAAGCAGCCGCTGAAGCTACCGAGGCCGCTGAGGCCGTGGTCGAAGCTGCGCCTGAGGTTGCCGACGCTGCCGTCGAAGAGGTCGTTGAAGGTGCCGAGGCTGCCGCTGCAGCTACTGAGGTTGCCGACTCCAAGACCGAAGAGGGAGGTGAAGCCTGATGCTGATGCCAAAGCGCACCAAGTACCGCAAGGTACAGACTGGTCGCAATAAGGGTAAGGCCAAGGGCGGAACCCGCGTTACCTTCGGAGAGTACGGTCTCAAAGCTCAGGAGCCGGGTTGGATTACAGCCAGGCAGATCGAGTCGGCTCGTGTCGCAATGACCCGCAAAATCAAGCGTGGCGGCAAGGTGTGGATCAACATCTTTCCGGACAAACCGATTACCGAGAAGCCCGCAGAAACCCGCATGGGTTCCGGCAAAGGCAACCCGGAGTACTGGGTCGCCGTCATCAAGCCGGGGCGGGTCTTGTTCGAATTGGCCGGTGTCGACGAGGACCTGGCCCGTGAGGCCATGCGACTCGCCGGGAACAAGCTCCCGGTCAAGACCAAATTTGTAGTGAGGGAGGACTGATGAAAGCGCTCGAACTCAGAGAGCTTGATGCATCAGAGCTCTCAGAAAAGCTAGACGAAGCCAAAGAAGAACTGTTCAACCTTCGATTCCAGATAGCAACCAACCAGCTCGACAACACAGGTCGACTCCGTGAGGTTCGGCGTGAAATCGCCCGGATCAGCACGGTCATCCGTGAGCAAGAAATCGCTGCTTGGAAACGTCTCCAGGAGGAAGCGTGATGACTGAACGCGGACGTAGGAAGACCAGAGTCGGCACCGTGATTTCGGATGTTCGTGACAAGACCGTTACCGTAGAGGTTGTCGATTCCAAGTCGCACCCCAAATACGGCAAAACGGTGCGTGTGCGGAAGAAGTTCCACGCTCATGATGAGCTGAACGACGCGCATGTAGGCGACACTGTTCGAATCGTAGAAACCCGACCCTTGTCAAAGACCAAGCGCTGGCGTGTCAGCGAAGTAGTGGAGAGAGCCCGATGATTCAGCAAGAAACGCGACTCAAGGTCGCGGATAACAGCGGAGCCCGTGAGCTTCTCTGTATCCGCGTGCTTGGCGGATCTGCGCGTCGGTACGCCGGGCTCGGAGACATCATCGTGGGAACCGTCAAAGACGCCATCCCCGGTGGTGGTGTCAAGAAGGGCGATGTCGTCAAGGCAGTCGTTGTACGGACTCGTAAGGAGAGCCGCCGCAAGGATGGCACCTATATCCGTTTCGATGACAACGCTTGCGTGATCATCAATGATCAGCAGCAAGCGCAAGGAACTCGTATCTTCGGCCCGGTTGGCCGCGAATTGCGTGACAAGAAGTTCATGCGGATCGTCCCGATGGCGCCGGAGGTTTTGTAATGAAACTCAAAACAGGCGACACCGTCATGATCATCGCCGGCAAAGACAAAGGCACCGAGAGCAAGATTGCTCGGGTATTTCATAGCAAGAACCGTGTGATTGTCGAAGGTGTTGCAACAGCAAAACGCCATCAGGCCCCACAAGGTCAAACCATGCAGGGCGGAATCATCGATAAGGACATGCCTATCGATGCGTCCAACGTCATGATCGTGTGCCCCGACTGTGGCCCAACCAAGATTGGCGCCAGGCGTGACGACGAGGGCCGCAAGTACCGCGTTTGTCGCAAGTGCGGGAGGGACCTCGGATGATTCCCCGTCTCAAAGAAATGTACGACACCGGAATCCGTGACGAGCTCAAGAAGAACCTTGAACTCGACAACGTGATGCAGGTGCCCCGGCTGTTGAAGATCAATGTCAACATGGGCGTCGGTGACGTTGTCCAAGACTCCAAGTTGATCAATGGTGCGGTCGAAGATCTGCGGATCATCACCGGACAACACCCCAAGATCTCCATATCGACTAAGTCGATCGCAAACTTCAAGTTGCGCGAAGGTCTTCCGGTCGGTGCTTCGGTAACGTTGCGCGGCGCTCGGATGTGGGAGTTCTTCGATAGGCTGGTCTCAGCAGCGATCCCTCGGATCCGTGACTTTCGCGGGCTCAGCCCCAGAGGATTCGATGGCCGTGGCAACTACAGCTTCGGTGTCGATGAGCAGCTGATCTTCCCGGAGATCGACTACGACAAGATTCAGAAGGTACGTGGAATGGACATCACCTTTGTGACTTCCGCCGCAACCGACGAGCAGGGCAAAGCCCTCCTTGTCGCTTTCGGGTTCCCGTTCCGTCAACAACAGGCAGGTGTGTAATGGCGAAGAAGTCGATGATCGCCAAGGCGAACCGTAAGCCGAAATTTCAGGTTCGTGCTTACAACCGCTGTCGACGTTGTGGTCGCCCCCGCGCCTACATGCGAAAGTTTGGGATGTGTCGTATCTGCGTGCGCGAACTTGCGCACCGCGGCGAGCTTCCCGGTATCAGAAAGGCGTCCTGGTAATGCATAGTGACCCAATCGCCGACATGCTGACCCGGGTCCGCAACGCCAATCAGGCGCTACATCCCGAGGTCTCCATGCCGTCGTCCAAAGCTAAGGAAGAGATCGCCAAGATCCTTTCCAGCGAAGGCTATCTGGACGGCTACAAAGTCGAAGATGCCAAGGTCGGCAAGAAGCTGACAGTGACGCTCCGCTATTCGAATGATCGAGAACGTGTGGTGCACGGCATCCGTCGTATCTCGAGCCCTGGTCGTCGTGTGTACAAAGCCACGACAGAGCTCAATCGAGTCCGAGGTGGCCTTGGCGTTTCGATTGTCTCGACGTCAGATGGTCTGTTGACAGACCGTGAGGCTCGCCGGCGCAAGATCGGCGGCGAAGTCCTGTGTGAGGTTTGGTGACGTATGAGCCGCATAGGTAACAGTCCAGTGCCGCTCCCCAGCGGTGTTGAAGTGAAGATCGACGGACCGATGCTGTCCGTAAAGGGAGCCAAGGGCGCATTGGAGCGTACCTTTGATTCTCGCATGTCGTTCAATGTGAACGAGGGAGTCATCGAGGTTGCGCGCGCCGACGATGGACGCGAGACCCGCGCCCTCCACGGCCTCAGCCGTGCCCTGGTCAACAACATGGTCATCGGCGTGTCTGAGGGCTACAAGAAGGATCTCGAGATGGTTGGCGTTGGCTACCGCGCCTCGCTCAAGGGTCAGACGATCGAGCTGTTGGTGGGCTTCTCCCACCCGGTAACGATTGATGCCCCTGACGGCATCCTGTTCGAGGTTCCCGAGAACACCAAGATCAGCGTGAGCGGTATCGACAAGCAGCTTGTCGGTCAGATCGCAGCCGACATCCGCAAGGTACGTCCGCCCGAGCCCTATAAGGGCAAGGGAATTCGGTATGCCGGCGAGCAAGTACGCCGCAAGGCAGGCAAGGCAGGAGTCACAGCATGAGAGGCACGAGGACCGACGCACGTCGTCGTCGTCATTTGCGGGTGCGCAAGCGTGTTGAGGGCAGCGCGGAGCGTCCGCGGCTGGCCGTTTATCGGAGCAACCGGTACATCTACGCTCAGGTCATCGACGACGATGGCGGCCGCACCGTTGCGGCAGCATCA
>JASJHC010000131.1:0-6050 GCA_033791245.1 Acidimicrobiia bacterium
CGTCAGATCGCAAGGAATTTGTTGTCGAACGCTGCTCGGTACGGCGGCGATGACGTGGAACTCTGCGTCTCCAGCGCAGGCGATTTTGTCGAGATGGTTGTCACCGACGACGGAGCTGGCATTCCCAAAAAGCATCGTGACCTTGTCTTCCAGGCTTACGGGAGAGCAGAGGTAACCGAAAGCAAACCAGGCTCGATCGGTCTCGGTCTCACGGTTTCTCGATATCTCGCAGAAGCCATGGAGGGTTCACTCACATATGAGCGGACCGACGGACGTAGTCGGTTCACACTGGCACTTCCGTTGTATCGCGCAGGGCGCAGTCGCTACGACCGGCTCTGAGCTAGCGAACCTCGATGATTGTCTTGCCGATTTGTACGGCGTCGCCCTTTTGTAGCGTCGTCGGCACTGTCACTCTGCGACCATTGACATAAGTGCCATTGGTCGAGCCAAGGTCGTTGAGAACGACGGAGTCGTCTTGTACCCCGATCCTGACGTGAAACTCCGATGCATAAGCGTCATCGAGGTAGATGTCGGCGTCTTCGCTGCGGCCGAGCACCGCGGGTGCCCCGATCGGGTATCTCTGCCCGGCGATGGTGTCCGATCGCACAACAACGAGTTCGCCACCCTTCTTGGAGCGCCGCACCGACTGGGAAGGACCGATATGAGCACCGATCGACCTGCCGATCTGCCACAGGAATAGGTAGATCAGCGCGATAAAGATCAGCTTCAATACGTTCAGAAAAAGCGCAGGCACGTGGTCCTCTCAGCTCACCTGAACCGAAAAAGTGCTCGGTCCGAATGACAGCATATCTCCCGAGTCGATTTCGACGGGTTCTGTTGTAACCCGCTGACCGTTCACGGAGGTCCCGTTGGCCGAGCTGAGGTCGGCAACCCACACCCGGCCACCCTCACGGAAGATCACTGCATGGTGTCGCGAAATCTCGACCTCATCGAGACGAATGTCGGCGCTCTCGGAGCGTCCCACGATGCAGCGATTGTCGCCGAGTGGGACCGACCGTTCCCCCCGGTGTTCGACTAGTTCCCCCCATGGCGTGATTTCCGCGGGCACGGGGGTGGCCACACACTTGATGGAGCCGCGTCCGACGGATGACTCGGTGGCGATCCGCACCGAGATCGGCCCGCCGATACGCCAGCCGCGGTCGGTTGCGGTTGCTGCGAGGGTTTGGGTTAGCTCAGCGGTGAGTTCGGCAGTGTCGAGACTCGGGTCAACATCGGACTCGCTGACCGTAACCTCGAAGTGATTGGGGATGCTGGGACCGGTCGGGTCATCGCTGACCATCAGGTCGGCCTGGCGCACGAGACGGTTCGCCAAGTCGACAGGGTGCATCCGTCCGCTAAATACCGCCGCCGAAAATCCGTCGGCTCACCGCTCCAACCGTTTCTCGAGATTCCTGGCGATACCCACAACGGGATTGTACGGACAGTTGTGAACTACGTCTGGCGTCCCCTACCGCTCAATAGAGCGGTCAGGGACGCCAGACTCGGTGAGGGGGATCGATCCATCGTGGCTGTGGTAGTCGGCGTGGGCATCGAGGAGGGCCTCCCAGTTGGCGGGATTCTCGATATCGACAGCAACCCGGTGCACCGTCCCAGGGCTGCCGTTACGGTCGAGACTGCGTGCCTTGCGGAGGATGGCGGCGCTGGCGTCATCGATACGACGATGTTGGGCGAGGTGTTCCTCCCACGACACGGTGAGGAACAGTTCGGTGAGCCGATGCGGGTCGGAGGCGTCACGGTAGAGACGCCAGCGGTAGGCACCGGTGCGGAGTCGGACCAGCCGTACTTCCTGCATGACCTCCAGGAATTCGCTGAGTCTGGCGTGGTCGACGTCCCAGTTTGTTGTGATGAGGACCGGACCGCCCACGGTGACGACGTGATCTGGCTGGTGTCTGTTCTCGTCAAACTCGGGGGTCTCGACGTCGTCGAGATTTGGGATCCGCAGCAGCGGAGCAATGAGAAACCCAACGGCGGCACCGGCTCCGCCGAGAATGACGTTGGCGGTGTCTGCTCCGATTCTGTCTGCGATCCAACCGGCAAGAATCGAGCCAAGGGGCAGGACGCCGACAAATGACAAGGTGTAGAGGCTCATGGCACGGCCTCGGACCCACTCTGGCGACATGAGCTGTGCTGTTGCGTTTAGGGTCGCCAACGCCCACACCCAGGTGGTCCCGGCAACCAGCAGAGAGACAGTGGCAAACGGAATTGACTGGACCAGTCCGAGGCTGACCCCGGCGATCCCAAAAAGGCCGACTGACAGGGGAAGCGTCAATCGACCGAGCCAGCGCGACGCAAGCTGTCGGCTGAAGCCACCACCGAGAGCCCCAAGGCCCATCGCACCGAGCAAGATGCCGTATGCACCTTCACCGCCACCGAGTTCAACGGTGCGGTTTGGCAGGATCGACTGAACAGCAGCCGAAGTCATGGCGAACATCGCTCCAAGCGCAAGCAACTTGCGGAACGCCGGTGTGAAGCGGGCGAACCGGACCCCCAAGGCGATGGCATTGATCATCGAGGTTTCCTCGCGGTCAGGGGTTGGCATCTCCCTGGCGAGGACAAGGAGTACAACGATTACCCCTAGATAGGAGACGGCATTTAAGGCGAAGGCCAGACCTGGACCAGAGACGACCAGGATCAATCCGCCAAGAGCTGGGCCAACGGCCCTGGCGACGTTGAAAGCCACTGAATTCAGAGCCACCGCACTGGCAACCATGCCGCGAGGTACCAAGTCGGGCACAGTCGCCTGCCACGCCGGCAAGTTGAAGGCGAGACCTATACCGAGAAGAAGGCCAAGGGCCAGCAGCACCCCGGGTGTGATGCGGTCCAGGATGGTCAGTATCGACATTGCCGCGGCAGACGCGCCCATCGTCGTTTGGGCGAGCACCAATACCCAGCGGCGATCGAACATATCGGCAACCGCCCCGGCCGCTAGCGCCAGAAACAGAAGAGGCAACGTCGACGATGCTGCCATCAGGCCGACCCATGCTGCTGAATCGGTCAGCTCCAGCATCAGCCAGGATGCCGCCACCGCCTGCAAGAACGAACCGACGTTCGAGACAATTGAAGCTACCCACAGGGTCCGGAATCTGCGGATGCGAAGCGGTGCGACTGTGCCAACCATTGGCGCAGTCTACGAAGGGTCTCCGCTGAGTCGTAGTTGCCGCTGAGGTGATACCATCTTGGCCCCAAAACGGGCGAGTGGCGGAATTGGCAGACGCGCAGGATTCAGGTTCCTGTGAGGTAACACTCGTGAGGGTTCAAGTCCCTCCTCGCCCACGGGTACTCGGCGAAGCCGAGTACCTTGCGAGTTTTGCGGACGCAAAACTCGGGGGAACGCCGGGTTAGGTCCTTCTCACGCGCGTTCCCGGTTGTTTTCGCTGTCTGTTAGGCCTCTTCATGTCATATTCCGACTTCGGACCGCACCGCCGGTCGCGGCGGCGACGCAACGTCATCGTCCTGATCACAGTGCTGGTGATCGTGGGTGTCCTGGCGCTGGCGGTGCGATACCGGACTGAGCGTCGCGAGAGCATCGACTACTTGTCCACGGCCGAAGAGGTGGCGTTGCAGCATGCCGAGATGGCCGATTTCCTCGGCGTTCTGTTCCAGGGCCTGGGCCAGGAAGATCGGCCAGCAGTAGAGCTCCGGCTTGACACACTGGCACTCGATGCCAGCGAGGCGAGGGCGCGTTTGGATGAGCTAGTGGTTACCCGACCTGTCGCCGAGACCAGCGGTTTGATGACGGTGGCGGTCAGTGCGTGGGGAGACGGAGTCGTAACCTTGAAGAATGCGATCATCGCCGTGCTGGACGCAGAGGAGAATGATCTGACAGCTGACGAGGAGTTGCGGGCTGCTTTCGAGATGCTCCGGCTCGGCGATCGTGCCTACGAGATGGTCATCGCCTCAGTTGCAGAGCTCGATCCCGAGATTGTGCCTATGGACTTTCCCGAGGTGAAATACACAACGGGCGACTACTCGACTCTCTACAAAGCTGAAGTCATTGCCGAGCGTCTCCGCCGCCTTGGCGGATTGTCCGAGTCTCGCGATCTTGCGATCTCTGCAACGACGATTCCGGAGCCGGCTAGCGAAGGCGTCGGCGGGATTCGGATCATCCCTGCGTCAGACGAGATTGCCCTTGAAGTAACTGTGAGCAATACCGGCAACGTGCTCGTCGAACTGGTTACGTTGACTGTTACGTTGCAGCGGGTGGGCGGTGTAGATGACCCCATTGTGCTCCGCCAGGTGATCCCGGCCATCGAGTCACCGGGCTCAGAGGTGCGGCTTTTTGAGAACCTTCCTGCGGAACCGGGGGTCGTATACAACATCACGGCGGTCGCCAGCCTTAACGAGGGTGATGACCTAACCGAAGACAACACCTTCATGCTCGTGTTTGAGAGGAATGCCGAATGAACGAGATTGCGATGGTTGTAGCCATCATCGCCCTAGTTGGCGTGATAGTTGCTGTCTTCCAGGCCAACGCATTGCGCAAGCGGTTCGACGCTGTTCCGGCTGATCAGAATGTCTTTGCGATACTCAAGGGCGTTGAGAACGAACTGGGACGACTCGATGCGGTCACGGCGGCCCTCGAGCCACGCTTGGCTGGCGTAGAGCATCTGATTCCACATGCGATTGTCAACACCGGTGTTGTCAATTACAACGCGTTCGGCGATATCGCAGGGAACCAGTCTCGCTCGGTGGCCCTGCTCAGCGTCGACGGAGACGGGATCGTGCTGTCGATCCTGGTAGGTCGTCACGATGTGCGGATCTACACAAAAGAGGTCCGTGGTTTCCACGGCACCGAACAACTGTCGCCAGAAGAAATAGAAGCAGTGGACCGCGCCGGTGGGCGGTAGTGTGTAGCCGGTCATGATTGATCCACGCATCCTCCGCAACGAGCCAGAAGTACTTCAAGCGTCACTGCAGCGCCGTGGCATCAAACTCGATGTCAGTGCTCTGATTGCTCTCGACGAACGTCGCCGTACCGAACGAGTCAAAGCGGAGGAGATCCGCGCTGAGCAGAAGACGGTTGGCAAGTCCGTCTCCAAGCTCGAAGGAGACGAGCGGCAGGCCGCTATTGCTCGTGCCGGTGAACTCTCCGGGGCATACAAAGCGACGTTGGCCGTGGCCGATGCTTCAGATACCGAGTTCAATAACATCTGGGTATCGTTGCCCAATCTCGTCGACGCAACGGCCGCCGCGGGCACCGAGGAAGACGATGCCGAGCTCGTTCATAAGTGGGGAGAGCCTCCCGTTGGCGAGTTCCTTGACCATCTTGCGCTCGGTGAGAAGCACGGCTTCCTGGATGTCGAGCGAGCTGCCAAAGTCTCCGGAAGCCGCTTTGGCTTTCTGCTCGGTCCGTTGGTTCGTCTCGAGTTTGCGCTGGTCAGCTATGCGCTCGACAAGTTGGAGCCGCACGGATTCACTCCAGTAATCCCACCGGTGTTGGTTCGTGACCATGCGCTTTACGGCACGGGCTTTTTCCCAGGGGACAAGGACCAGGTCTATTCGCTGGCTGATGACGATCTCTATCTGATCGGCACTTCCGAGGTGGCTTTGGCTGCAATGCACAGCGACGAGATTCTCGACAAGGACAAATTCCCGATGCGGTATGCCGGCTTTTCGACGTGTTTCCGTCGTGAGTCGGGAACATACGGCAAGGACACTCGGGGCATCTTCCGAGTGCATCAATTCGACAAGGTTGAGATGTTCTCGTTTGTGCATCCTGATACCGCTGTCGAAGAACACGATTTCCTGTTGGCCAGAGAAGAAGAGCTCGTGCAGGGTCTGGGCATCCCATATCGCGTCATGAACATCGCGGCCGGTGATCTCGGCGCCTCCGCTGCCAAGAAGTACGACATTGAAGCGTGGTTCCCAGGTCAGGGCCGCTATCGCGAGATCACGTCGACATCGAACACAACCGACTATCAGTCGCGCCGTCTCAAGATCAGGTTCCGTGGTGACGAGGGCAACCAACTGGTTTACACCCTCAATGGCACAGCTATTGCGATGGGTCGGTGGCTGATCGCCATCGTCGA
>JASJHC010000132.1:0-4798 GCA_033791245.1 Acidimicrobiia bacterium
GTCGTGAGCGCCGGTCAAACAACCACCCCGCCCGCCCACCCCCCCTCCCCCCCCCCCCCCACACCCTGACGGCCCACCCCTTTGGGGGGGGCCCTTCCATGTACAGGAATCCCAACCGCTACTGGTAGGAAATCGCTTCCAAGATGTTCAGCTTGGCTGCCCGCCGTGCCGGCAGTATCGCAGCCAAGAGACCGGCAAACGCTCCGAAGATGACCAGTCCAATGATCTGGCCAAGCGGGATCGACAGGACGTCAATACCTTGCGAAGCCAGTGCGGCCGTCACCGACACCCCGAAGAACAGTCCAACGACGATCCCGAGGACCGCCCCGATGACTGCCACGATGATCGCCTCCCAGGTGATCATGCGACGTATCTGCCAGCGGCTCGTGCCGACGGCCCGGAGCAGACCGATTTCACGGGTCCGCTCGAAGATCGACAGCGCCAATGTGTTGACGATCCCGATAACCGCAATGATGACCGCAAGGAACAGCAGCGCATTGAATAGCACCAAGATCTGGTCGACCTGATCCTCCTGCGAATCCCGATACTCAACCTGATCACGCACGGTGACGTTGCCGTAGTCGGCGGCTGCGGCTTCAACGACATTGCGTGCGGCCGCGGCGTCCGCTCCGTCAGCTGCATTCACAGCAAGAACAAAGTCGAGATCGGCTCCGTAACCTGCGAAGTTGGCCTCGTGGAAGTCCAAGCCAACCAGATAGTTGGCCTGGACGACATTGGCTTCGGTGAAGACACCGACAACCTCAACCTGCTGAAGACCGGTGGCGACGAATCCCATCGGGATCGTATCGCCAAGCACCAAGTCGTTGTCATTGAAGATGTCTTCCAGAACAAAGACCCCGCCTTCACCCAACGCCTCGGTGCTTCCATGAACGACTCCGAGTAAAATGGTTTCATCGACGGTGTCGGTGTCGATTCCCATCACGAAGTCTTCGCTACCTTCGTTATCCCAGAAACTGAAGCGCAACGGGGTCACGGCACCGATCTCTGGCTCTTCACGGAGCTCTTCGCCAAGGGCCGTACTGAAACCACCGCTGAATCCGTCAACGCTCACGACGTAGTCGGCACGGAGACCCTCTTCGATCGCGGCTCCGGCCGATGCCTTTATGGAATCGCCGAGCACGAAGAAGAACGTAACAAGTGCCAAACCGATCATCAAAGCCGATGCTGTAGTGGCCGTCCGACGGGGCTTCCGCACCGAGTTCTCGACCGCAAGACTGCCGGTCATGTTGTCAAGCTTGACCATCGGCCATCCCAGGAAACGAGCGGCTGGCTTCACGACCAGCGAACTCAGCATGCTCACGGCGAGGAAGACGAAAATCGCCCCAACCCCGATCGCAGTCAACTCATCAAGCGGACCAAAGTCCAGAACATCACCGAACAGCCCGTTCAGAATCCCACCCATCCCGAATACCAGGAGGGCGACGCCGATGATGGTGCGCCTGCGATCCGACATACGGAGCGTGATGTCAACGTCTTGCAGCGCAGCAACCGGCGGGATCCGCGATGCCCGAATTGCCGGCAGCACTGCCGATGCAATAGTGACCACGATGCCAACCGTTAGCCCCACGATGATCGTCCTGGGGGCAAGCGTGGCCGCCGTGGAGGGCAAGTCGAACCCGACTGCGGCCATACCGGCGGTCAGCAACTGGGCAATGACGAACCCGAATGCCAAACCAAGGATCGACGCAAACACGCCAACCACCACAGCTTCGATAACAACCATCCACACAACCTGACTGCCGGTGGCACCGACAGCTCTCATCAGAGCCAACTCTTTCTGGCGCTGCCTGACGATGATGCGGAACGTGTTCTGGATGATGAATGTGGCCACGAATACCGCAACCAGTGCAAATATCAGTAGGGCGTTCTGCAGAAAGCCAAGGCTTTCAGACAGCGCTTCGGATTGCTGCGCCGCTTCGTCTGCAGCGGAAACCGCTTCAACACCTTCTGGGAGTGCGACGGCGATGCTGTTGCGCACTACGTCCACATTGGCGCCCTCTTCAACGATCACAGTGATCCCGCTGAAGACGCCTTCCAGGTCCATAATCCGCTGCGCAGTCTCCAACTCGAATCCGGCAAAGGTCGCACCGGCAAGGTTGTCCGATTCGCCAAAACCAATGATTCCTACGATCTCGTAGTCGCCCACCTCAATGGACGTCTGAATCCTGACGACATCACCTATCGCCAACTCATTGGACTCTGCGGTTGCCGCATCGATCGCCACTTCATCCGCAGCCTCAGGAACCCGGCCCTCGCGGATCTGGGCATTGCCGGCCAGCCGGAGATCCTCTGTAATGGAACCACCAAGTGTTGGCGGACCAGTGGGAACTATGCCTTCTCCATCTTTGTCGTAGATGACAGCGAGGCTGCTCACGCCACCTTCGGCTACCTCAACCCCGGGGACGGCGAGCACGGTATCCAGCACGCCAACATCGATCGGCGGCGGGCCACTGAAACCAACGTCAAATTCGGTGGTGGCCTGAACGATGATGTCCTGACCCTCGTAGATATCGTCGAACAGTTGACCAAACGTGTCGTCGATTGTGTCTGTAAAAATGAAGGTGCCGGCGATGAAGGCAACGCCCATCATCACCGAAAGCGCCGTAAGCGCCAGGCGCAGCTTGTGCGCAAACACCGTTTTTAGTGCAGTGCGAATCATGATCTACGCCCCGAACTGCCGCATAAAATCAATGACACTGTCAGTGGTGGGGTCCTGCAACTCATCGACGGTCTTGCCGTCTTCGAGAAACACGACACGATCGGCATACGAAGCTGCCACCGGATCGTGGGTGACCATGACGATCGTCTGGCCAAACTCCTTCACGGCGCGCCTCATGAAATCGAGAAGCTCTGCCGCAGACTTCGAATCCAGGTTCCCGCTTGGCTCATCGGCAAAGATGATGTCTGGACGGGACACCAGAGCGCGGGCGGCTGCCACCCGTTGCTGCTGTCCACCGGACAGTTCCGAGGGGCGATGGCTAAGACGATCACCGAGACCGAGAATCCCGATCACCTGGTCGAACCACGCTTCATCGTGATCAGCGCCAGCAATCAGCAATGGCAGGAGGACGTTTTCCTTCGCATTGAGTGTTGGAATGAGGTTGAAGGATTGGAATACAAAACCAACCTTCTCGCGCCGCAGCAACGTCAGGTCTTTGTCCTTGAGGGAGCCGAGTTCGACATCGCCGATGTAGACGTTGCCTTCCGTCAGCTCGTCAAGACCGGCAGTGCAGTGCAGAAGCGTCGACTTGCCACTGCCCGAAGGTCCCATGATTGCGGTGTAGCGACCCGCTTCGAATTCAACGGTGACATTGTCGAGCGCCCTGACTTCAGTGTCGCCCTCTCCATAAATCTTGGATCCGGCGTCGATCCTTGCCGCAATCGTCCCGGTAATAGCTTGCATGGTCGTCATACTTGAGGCTCCCCTCAGAATCTTCTTGATGATCGGTCGTTATTCGACCCTATGCCCTCACCCTTGGGTGAGAGTCAATAGGAAATCTACGCGGAAACGCCGTTCTTGGCGTCGGCCACACGATGGATTGCGTCGTCATCCCAAGGGACGATTGCCAACCAACCCCTATGATTGCCCCATGAGCGCAATCGTCTTTGTTCATGGCGCTGGTATGGACAACACCTCGTGGCAGTACCAAACCAGTTTCTTTGAGGGTGCCATCGCAGTCAACCTGCCTGGCCATGGCGATTCTCCTGACGCGTCACATAGCAATGTGGGCGAGTACGCCACATGGCTGGGCGAGACCGTCCGCAGACTCGGGCCGGAACCGGTGACTCTCGTCGGTCACTCAATGGGCTCCCTGGTCGTTTTGGAGACAGCGGCACGCAATCTGGACATAGTGGCAAGACTGGTATTGATGGCGACCGCGGCAACGATGCCGGTCCATCGTGATCTGCTCGCCGCAGCCACGGCAAAGGACCCTGCGGCTGCGGCAATGGTCATCAAGTGGAGCCTGCCGCGCGACGGCGGATACGGCAGGCCGAAGAAGTGGGTGCAACAGATGTCCGATGCCTTTGTGGCGGCAGCCGAGTCGGGGGTGATGGGCGACGACTTCCGCGCCTGCGACACCTATCAGGATGCCCTCGCCATGGCCGAGAAGGTCCGCTGTCCGACCCTGCTACTCCTTGGCGAGCACGACATCATGACGAAGCCAACGGCAGCCCAGCCCCTAGCGGCGGCTCTCACTGACGCCCGCATCGTGGTAATCGAAGGAGTTGGGCACATGTTGCCACTCGAAAAGCCAGCTGAGGTCAACGAGGCACTCAGCCTGTTCCTGAGCATCAGCTGACTTCGTATCGCGGCGCTTGCACTACCTTGTTGGCCATGAAGAAACGCCGCTATCTGGTCGCAATTGTGTCTCTGGCAATAGCCGTGACCGGCTGCGGCACTAGTGCTGATTCAGATGTTCCGCCGGAGCTGACCTCACTGCCGCCTGTCACTGCCGCTGCTGTGAGTGCGACCACCACCACGACACAACCTCAAGCAGTTGTTAGTGGCCCCGCCACCACGATTGTCCCCAACCCACCACCCACCACCACTCCTCCGCTGCCAACTACGACCACTACTCCGGCGCCACCGACCTTCGCCTACACGGTCAGCCCCGTAACTGCCGAGACGGTGTGGGCCTCGTGGAACGAGGATTGCCCGTTGCACTTCGACGACCTATCGCTGCTTACCCTCACGTACTGGAATCTTGACGGCAACGCACGGACCGGACCTCTGGTCATCAGTACAAAGGTGGTCGACGACGTGGTCGCCGCCTTC
>JASJHC010000133.1:0-9463 GCA_033791245.1 Acidimicrobiia bacterium
AATGGGCCAATCTGATCGAGCGAGGAAGCGAACGCAATCAACCCGTATCGGCTAACGACGCCATAGGTCGGCTTCACACCGACCAGACCGCACAGGGAAGCCGGCTGACGAATCGAGCCACCGGTGTCACTGCCTAACGCAGCCAACGCCGAGCCGGCGGCAACAGCAGCGGCAGAACCTCCGGAGGATCCGCCTGGCACCCGATCGGTGTCCCATGGGTTCCTGGTGGGCCCGAACGCTGAGTTCTCAGTTGATGAACCCATCGCAAATTCATCGAGGTTGGTCTTGCCCATGATCACCGCATGCTGCGAGTGCAGCTTGGCAACGACCGTCGCATCGTAGGGAGGGACGTACCCGGCGAGGATCTTCGACCCCGCGGTTGTCTCCATGTCACGTGTGGTCATGTTGTCTTTGACCGCAACCGGAATCCCCTGCAGCGGGCCGTGGTCTTCGCCAGACGCAAACGCCTTGTCGGCGGCAGCAGCAGCAGTCCGCGCCCTGTCCTGGTCCAATGTCAGATAGGCGTGAAGATGTGCCTCAGTAACCGCAGCTCTCGTGATCGTCGCATCGACCAGGTCCCGAGCTGTGAAGTCGCCGCGGCGCAGGCCGTTCCGTGCTGCCGCTATCGAAAGGTCGGCGAGATCTGTCATGTTTCCCCCAGTATTCGGGGTACCCGGAAGAACTCACCGTCTCGTTGTGGCGCCTGACCTAGTACTTCCTCACGATCTAGCGATGGTCGCACTTCATCGGGACGAAAAGCGTTGGTCATGGGCAGCGGGTGCGAGGTTGGTTCTACTCCGTCTGTTGGCAAGGCACCAACACGCTCCGCATGTTCAAGAATGTCCTCGAGCTGGGCGCCGTATTCGGCGAGTTCCTCCGCGGAGAGGTCGAGCCGGGCGAGCTTTGCAACTTTGGCGATATCGATTTCAACTGGCATGTGTCGGAGACTACTGCGAGCAGCGCAAGCTGCGTCCGATGCTGGTGGGCTTAGGTTGGGCTAACGTCTGAAGACCAATCCCGAGCCGGGCTTCGGGACTGACAAAGCGCGTTGGATGAAGGTTCAGACTGGGTGGAGAAAGGTTGGTCTAATGCACCGAGCATTCGTGCTCGGGCTCTGTTTTGCGTTGTTCACTCTCCAACCAACTCTTGGAGGAGCGACCATCGTCCAAAACGACTACTCGCGAACCACGATCACCGTTGCCGCACCGGTGGCCAACTTCTTCGACTACGCACAAGCGTCCTCAGCTGTCTGGTCCACAACTGCCGACTTCGCAACCGGTGCGCTTACTGGAGCCACCAATAGCGACGATTCCATCACGCTGACCCGAATCGGACCACCGGGCGTGGCCCTTCCCACCGCTTCGATCTCCTGGTGGGATACCGACTGGGTAAACCGTCAATGCTTCGCAATAGACCACACAAACCCTGCAGCAACAACTGTTGGCGAGTATCAGTTGCGTCTTGAATTCCCAATCGAGATGCTGGTCGATGGTGAGTTCGTCCAAGCAGACCTCGGTGACCTCCGTGCGGTCTCCAGCGGCGGATCGGGGCCACTCCCCCTATGGATCGACGACACCACCGAAAACACGATATGGGTCCAGATGGATTCGATAGCAGCGGGTACCACTGAGAACCTCTGCGTCTACTACGGCTACCGCGAAGGGATAGCGGCCACCCCAGCCAACCACACCGAGGCTGCCGTTTTCAGCTACGACACGCCGCACCCGATCTACTACGCGGTCTCGAGCAATCACACAGTGTCCGGGGCTGACATCAATGTCGTCACCTACACCGACGGCAACGAAGTAGTCCGTAGCGACGGAGTATCCGCCGTGCTGACGGCAACAGGCGACCTTGCGACCTTCGTCGGCACCACAACGGGGTCGGTTTTTAGTGTTCTGGGCCCAATCTCCGCCAACACGGCAGCCGATGGCCTGGACACTCTCGTCCCGATTTCTTTTGCTGGTACCCACTTTGCGATACCGATCAGCCGTGACAATCAACAGTTCTCATTTCTTGCCCCGTTTGGCGACGCCATCGTCGAGCTCTACGACGGACCAACGCTGGCTGCGACGTTCCCCGTTACGTCAGCCACCCCCTACACCCACGTCGCAGACGACACAACGCCGGGCAATACGGCAATCGTCGAGTCCGATGTCCCCGTCCTTCTTGTCCATACTTCGGAAGTCGGTGGCGACAGCTTGGCGGTATATCCGGCTCGACCGGGAGACTTCTACGGAGTCAGGTCGACCGAGCTCTTGATCGGGTTGGGCACCGACGCGACTGCCATTGAATTCTCGGCTAGCGATGCCACCACCGGGACGACCGGCGGCAACCGTGGTGAAGCCGTCAGCGTCGACGGAGGAGCAGTGCAAGGTGGCTCCCTCGCCGACTCCATCCTCCTCTCTACCGATCAACCCGTGGCAGTCGTTGCGCACGAGGACGGCGACGGCAACGAGTCAGCCACCGTCCTTCCCGCAGCCGAACTCGGATCCCGCTACTGGATTCCCACCGACTCGCAGTATGTGGCGTTGTCTTGCCCGACAACCGAGTCGGCGGCCGTTGCCATCACCATCTCACCTCCCGCCGGTGTCGACAGACCGGTCAGTTGTGTGGGCGGACCGGCAGTGGCGTGGGGCGCCGACACGGCTGACCTCGCCGTCACCGCATTGCGCGGCATCGAGGTGGCTGCGGACGCTGCGGAGCCATTCTCCATCTACTACGAGGTTCTCAGCTCTGACGACCAGAGCAATGTTCTTGGGATGAAGCAAGGGCGCCAATACACATGGCCGGAGCCGGTCATCACCGGCGGAGCCGATGAGGGTCTCTACGAATCGGGCGGAACCTGGGAGAGCGCCACCTTCAATATTGGACCGGGAACAGGCATCTACGGTCGTATCGGCCTGGCTGGCGATGTGCCGGCGGACACATCGCTGCTAATCCAACTGGCGACCGCAGCGGCTGGTCTGCCGAATGATTTTGTCGGGCCGGACGGCACCGCAGCTTCCTATTTCACGCTTGCCACGCTTCCTTCTGTTGCGGACTTCGACCACGACGGCGAACGTTTCCTACGGGTCAAGGCCGATCTGGCCACGACGGATCCAGCGGTGGCGACTCCCCGGCTTCACTTGATCTCGGTGGACCACCATTTGGCTCCGTTGGATCGATCGCTATCCGGACCGCCGGTGATCGCCATGGGCACAAGCTTCGATCCATCCGCTACTTCGACGTACGTCTTACGGGTCACATCGTCCAGCGCCACGACAGCTGGCAGCGAAGCGACTGTCGCATACCGAGGCGGTACCAATGTTTCCAACCTCGCCCAAGAGACGGTGCGGCTTGCCAACGTCCGGTCAGGGCTTGATGCCGTGCAACACTCAGCTTCGCTTCCTATCGATCCCCCGGCGTTGTTTGATACGGGTCACCCGCACTCGGTTGTTATCGATACTTCCGCCGTCGCGTCGGGAGTGACCAGGCTTTCGTTCGCCTGGCAACTGGACCATGGTGGCGGTGGATCTATCTTTTCAGAGATCGACTTCGACGTGCAGGTCACGGCACCATGACTGATCGCAACATGTTCCCACACGAATTCCCCCCAATCCCGCTCGAGGACATCGAGGTCGCTCCAAGGTTGGGGCGACCTATCGACGAGCGCACCTACGAGCATCTGGTGCTGGCGGCGTTCTCAGCAGCACTGACCGTCCTACTGACGAAGATTGCAGCCACTTTGCTCATCGCCAATATGCTGGACGCCACAGTCACCATCCAGTTCTTCCTGGGTTTCTTGCCGTATTTCGGTGTTATCGCTGAGCCCGCCACCTTTGCCAGCATCGTGACGTTCTCGACCATCGCCATGATTACTGCCAGCCTGCTCCTGCTGGTGAGGCCAGTCCTGCAGGTCGGCTGGAGTCGCCAAAGAATCTGGGGGCGTGGGGTCGGGCTGGCAATCGGCGCTGAAACGTTCTTTCTCGAGGCTCTACGTCACTGGATCTGGCCATCAGTGCTGCGTTGGGACTGGGCCTGGCTCGCCGGATTTGAACTGATACTTGGCTTGGTGCTGCTAGCCACCGCGCTTAAGCAATCACAAATAGGAACCGATAATGTACGTAGTGCCGGGCAGGCGCACGTTGAAAGCACGGAGGACATCCGATGATCGACTCATGGACCATGACGCGCCGCTGGGCGGGCATTCTCATTGCGATGATGATGATTGCTGTACCAGCCGCTGCATCCATAATCACGCAGAACTTCATGATGGCTGAGGTATCGGTCAACGATGCCTGCTTCACCAAGACACCAGGTGCCGATGCCAACAACGGTCTCGGCATGCTCGTCTTTGATAGTGCGGCCGTACTCCAGGATCCCACCGGGACCGTCAACCTGCTCCAAGAGACCATGACTATCAAGGGCTTCGCTGGTGACCGACTCATCTATACCGAGGCAGCCATTTTCAGCAATGCTTGCACCGGCCAACTCGATGTCGCCCTTATCTCGGAGAACGATCCAACCGATCACCTCGCAGTTGATCCGGCATACGTCACCGACGGATTCTGGGACGATGTCGAAGTCTCGATCTATTTGGGGAACAACTCCGCACCTGCAGGCATCCCTGGGGTGAGCGGTGAGTGGACGTTGGTCATGCGGGTCGTTGGTGGCGCCGTTGATGACAACATCAACAGTGTGACCATCCCCCAAGGCTCATTCCGCCCGATGGGCGTCGTTATCGACACCGACGACGGCATCACCGATGGCGACCTTGGGATCCTCCGATGGACCGCCCAGGCAGTCCATTCCTAGGAACGACCGAGGAGTCCAGCTAGATCAGCGGATGAGTCCTCCGCTCCGTCGATCAGGAACTCCCGCAGGATCTCCAGAGCACGATCCACATTCGCTAGCGGAACCGACTCGTCGGCTTGATGGGCCAGACCCGGGTCACCCGGTCCGTAGTTGACGGCCGGAATCCTCCTCGCTGCTAGCCGAGCAACATCGGTCCAGCCCTGCTTTGCGGCCCGATCAGCGCCCGAGACGGCTAGCAGACGATCGAGATGCGGATTGTCCCGAACCACCGCGCCTGAAGGGGCTCGGTCCTGAACCACCACCCGGTCGGCACCTGCCGCGACTTGTCGTAGTCGTTGCTCGGCCTCGGCTATCGAGTAGATGGGCGGGAACCGGTAGTTGAGATTGATGCGGAGGCTTGCTGGCAATACGTTGTTGGCAATACCGCCCTCGGCCTTGGTGACCGAGAAGACCTCGCGGAACTCGAGACCGTCGATGATGACTGGCTCGGGTTTCCTTTGGTGCATTGCGGCAAGCCAGGTGCCGGATTTGGTTACTGCGTTCTCACCTAACCACGGCCGGGCGCTGTGAGCAGCCTTCCCTTCGAATATGACATCCGCGTTCATCGCTCCGTTACAGCCGAGCTCCACGCCCAGGTTCGTTGGCTCCAAAACAATCGCGAACTCGCTCTCGATCAGCCAGGGGGCTTTGTCCAAGACATCTTCGAGACCGTTTTCGTCGGCAGGCCCTTCTTCTTTGTCGTAGAAGACGCCAACGACGTCATAAGAGCCACTTCGTACCGCATCGTCCTCAAGGAGATGGATCATTACGGCTAGCCCAGATTTCATGTCCACTGTGCCGATCCCGGCCATGCGGCCATCTTTGACCACGGGATCACCGTTGTCCTGGATCGGAACAGTGTCGAAGTGGCCATAGAGAGTGATAAGCGGCCGGCCTGTCTGCTGACCGACGACTAGCGCGTTGCCGATGCGGGTCACATTTTGCATGGTCCAGATCGGGAGCAAGCGTTCTGCAACTGCGGTGCACAATCTGCCCTCGTTGCCGGTTACGGAGTGGATCGAAACGAGCTCGGCGAGTGTTTCATGGACGGGGTTCATACTGGTACCTCGAATACGCGGAGAGCCTCGTTCAGGGAGGTTTTGCGATCGGTTGACGAAGAACGTCGGCCGATGATCAACGCACACTGCAAATCATATGACCCGGATGGGAACTCTTTCGGTCTGGTGCCGGGGACAACAATCGCACCGGCCGGAACCCGCCCTCGATACTCGACTGGTTCGTCACCGGTGATGTCGATGATCGGTGTGGACGACGTGATTGTTGTGTTTGCACCAAGCACGGCTGCTTCTTCGACCACGGTGCCCTCAACAACGATTGACCTACTGCCGATGAACGCACCATCTTCGATGATGACTGGGCGGGCCCCTGGCGGTTCGAGTACTCCCCCGATCCCCACGCCGCCGCTGAGGTGGACGTCGCTTCCAATCTGGGCGCACGAACCGACGGTTGCCCAGGTATCCACCATCGTGCCGGCACCGACATAGGCGCCGATATTGATGTAGCCAGGCATAACTACGACTCCCGGCTCACAGAAGGCTCCGTATCGGACAGTCCCTGGGGGCACCACCCGGATCCCGGCTGCGGCGAGATTCTGCTTGGTCGGGATCTTGTCGTGGTACTCGAAAGGTCCAGTGTGGGTCGTCTCCAACTTCGATATCCGGAAATAGAGCATGATCGCTTCTTTGACCCAGACGTTGACCTGCCACTCGCCGGCCACCTTCTCGGCAACACGGACCCGGCCTTGGTCCAGCGCAGCAATGGTCCGCTCGACCGCGCCGACCGCGGAGTCGAGCAGTTCCAGATCGGCATAGGCGGCTTCAATCAGATCACGATCGTTCATCAACTCAGACACTGGACCAGAACCTCCACTGCTTGTTCGCATTCCTCCAACGTGGGAACCAACGCCAACCGCAGGTACCCCTCACCACCGGGACCAAAGAACCGTCCCGGCGAGACGACGACACCAGACTCCAGCAACCGGTCACTCGTCGCTAAATCGTCCTCGGCCCGAATCCACAGATATAGCCCTGCCTTGGAGCCAACGATCTCCATCCCCAGCTTCTCAAAGGCGGTCCGGAGCACAGCTCGTTTTGCGGCGAAAATGCTTCGTCGTTCGGCGGCATGCTCGTCATCAGACCAAGCGGCAGCGGCCGCGGACTGGACAAACTCGGGCGATGCAGTGCCGGTGGCGGTCCGCAACTTCTTTAGTGCTGCTATTGCGTCGATGTCGCCCACGATGGCTCCCGAACGGTACCCGGTCATTCCGGAGCGCTTCGATAGCGAAAAGAACGACAGAACACCGGGTGCCCCTTCGCCGGCAACCTGCAGCGTCGAAGCTGGCCCGTCTGGATAGTGGTCAGTCTCGTAGACATCGGCGTAGCACTCGTCGGAAAGGAGCAGCACGTCGTTGTGTCTAGCGGTCGCCAGCAGGTCTTCGAGCTCCGCCCGTGAGGTAACCGAGCCGGTCGGGTTGTGTGGTGTGCAGATCCAAGCCAAGCGGGCCCGCTGCCATATCTCGGTAGGGACATCGCTGGACCGTAAAACAAAATCATCGTGCAGCGTGACCGGGTATGTCTCGGCACCGGAAAACAGCGCCCCTCGCTCATAAACCGGGTAGCCGGGGCTTCCGTATATGACCACATCGGCCCTGGTCCGATCAACAAAGGCCAGCGGCGTGTTAAACACAGCCTCTTTCGATCCGGAGGTCGGAATCACTTGTGTCGCCGGATCAACACTCACCTGGAAGCGACGCTCTAAGTAGTCAGCGATCGCTTCACGCAACTCCCCGATCCCCGCCGTGGTCGGGTACTGCGATACCTCGGGCACCGCGGCCTTAAGAGCATCGGAAATAAACGATGGTGTCGGTTCGCGTGGGTCGCCGATGGAGAAGTCGATGACGGTCCGCCCCGCGTCGCGCATGGCACGGGCGCGCTCGTGGACGACCGCAATCGGATAGGACCCAAGTTCCTCCAGCACAGGATTGAACCGCATAACGCCACGCTAACCGAATTCTGCTGCGGCTCATGCGCCTTATGATCCCCCTGTGAACCGATACCGCATCACCTACACCCTCTTGGGACTCGCCCTTGCCCTCGTGGCAATAGGTGCCGTCATGTTTGCGCCGACCGGCCAGCTGACAGAGATCCCGGAGACTTTGGAGTCATACTCCCCAGCCGATGGTGCAACCGTGCTGCACCAGATTCAGGTTGAGATCGATCTACCGGTCAACTATGAGATCGTCCTCGTCGTCGACGGTGTCGCTATTCCCTCATCCGAAATAGCCAGCATCGAACAGACGGGCAATTTCACTTGGCGTCCCACCGACGAGACGATCATTCCCGAGTGGACCGCAGGGATCCATACCGTCTGGGTGCGGTGGGACCGTACTACTGGTCTGCCCGATCTCGGGGAATGGATCTGGTCGTTCCGCGTCCAGTAGCGGCCCGACTCAGGCGTTCTCCTGACCCAAGGCTCCAGGACCCTCGGCCAGCAGTCTGGCCAAGCCATCCTCGTCTAGCACCGGTACGCCAAGCGTCTCGGCTTTGGCCAGTTTCGAACCGGGAGAGGCACCAGCAACCAGGGCGGCCGTCTTCCCCGATACCGAGCCGGTCACCTTTCCGCCAAGGCCCTCGATCAGTTCCTTTGCCTCAGTCCGGCTGTAGCCGTCCAACGTTCCGGTCACCACAAACGACATCCCGGCTAGAACAGTCGATTCTTCCGCAACCTCCGCCGTTTCAGGATCTGTCAGTCGCACGCCGGCCGCATCGAGCCTCGCTACCAACGCCCGATTGTCTTCGTCCTGTGACCACGCCACCACCGAGCCAGCAATCTCAGGTCCAATGCCGTTGAGGGCTGTGATCGCATCTTCAGTGGCCGCCATCAATCCATGAAGTGAGCGAAACTCGGTGGCCAATGATCGAGCAACGGTCCCGCCGACATGGTCGATACCCAACGCGGTGATGAGCCTGGCTAGGGGACGGTCCTTGGCACCAGCAACTGCGTCGAGAAGGTTGTTGACCGAGACTTCTCCCCAGCCTTCAAAGCCCAGCAATGCCTCACGATCGAGGGTGAATATGTCGGCAGGGTCTTTGATGACTCCCTCGCTGAGCAGCATATCGACTGTCTGATACCCCAGTCCCTCGATGTCCATCGCTCCCCGCGAAGCAAAGTGATAGAGATACTCACGAAGCCTGCTGGGACAGGTGAAGCCACCGGTACAGCGTGCCTTGGCTTGTCCTTCAAACAGCACAATCGGGTTCCCGCAGAACGGACACAGCTTTGGCATGTGCCATTCGCCAAGACCAGAAGGTCGCTTTGTCAGCACCGGACCAACAACCTCAGGGATCACGTCACCGGCGCGGCGCACGATTACGGTATCGCCGGGTCGGAGATCCTTGCGGTGTAGTTCGCCTTCATTGTGAAGAGTGGCATTCGTTACCGTTACCCCTCCGACGAATACCGGATCGAGGACCGCATACGGGGTCACTGCCCCGGTCCGCCCGACGTTGATACGGATCTCCTCCAAGGTGGTCGTCTTCTCCTCAGGGGGCAGCTTGTAGGCGACCGCCCAGCGTGGACTCTTGGCGGTGAACCCAACCTGGCCCTG
>JASJHC010000134.1:0-5330 GCA_033791245.1 Acidimicrobiia bacterium
ACCGATCCCGCACGTGTCAGGTGGTGCTGCCGGTGCGTAGCGTATCGACGGATTCGTGTGACGAGTCGACAGCGGCTCGCCAGGGATGAGTCGACGAGAGTTCACGATGGCTCCACCGAACTGGGACCAAACTGGGGGCACTCCGGCCCGATAGGCAGGTGTCTCCAGCGGGAACAATCCCGGCCCCGAAATGGTTCTCAGTGGTACTGAACGGGAATTCCTACACCCACATCCGGAAGGGGTCTTTACTCCGACACAGATGGGAGATACGTTCAAGTTGTGAATACGAACGGGCATGCAGGTCAATCGTGCATTGACGCAAGCCCCCAAAAAAGAAACCATTTTGGGGGGTTCACAAACGTGAATACGTATGTGATAGTGAATGACCCCCGAAAAGGACGACCAAAGCCGCTGACGCGCGGCCACGGCGAAGGGCTAGACGGTCTCGGAGGACCTCTTTAATGGCGAAGACCAGCAAAACGCGAGAGAAGCTTCTCGATAGAGCGAAGAACGAGCGCGAAGAAGCAAAAGAGCGGATTGACCGCGACACTTTGTCGCGTTCCCGCAAAGACCTCGACAAGAACAAACTAACGGACGATCGGGGCCGGCTTACCACCGACCTGGTCAGCCAATACCTCACCGCAATTGGCGAATACGAGCTACTCACCGCTGAAAAAGAGGTTGAGTACGCACAGAAGATCGAAGCCGGGCAGAACGCCCAGGAGAAGTTCGATAAGGCCAATTTCAAGGGCAAATCCGAAGAGATGGTGCTACGGCGTCATATCCGTCGTGGTCGTGAGGCCAAGGATGCCTTCCTCACCGCCAACCTTCGTCTCGTGGTTGCCAATGCGCGGCGCTATGCCAATACCTCAGGCATTGACTTTCTTGACCTGATTCAGGAAGGGAACCTGGGCCTGATCCGTGCGGTTGAGAAGTTTGACTGGCGCAAGGGTTTCAAGTTCTCGACCTATGCAACTTGGTGGATCCGTCAGGCGATCACTCGTGCGATTGCCGATAAATCCCGCACCGTTCGCATCCCGGTTCACCTTCACGACACCTTGGCAGCCGTTCGTGCGGCCCAGGCCAGCCTGAAAGCCGAGCTCGGTCGTGAACCACGTCCCGAGGAGATCGCAGAAGAAGCCGGTGTCAACGTGGACAAGGTTGAGCTTGCGCTTAGCGTTGCCGATACGGTCTCTCTTGAACAGCCCGTTGGTGAAGACGGCGCTCAGTTGGGCGACTTCATCGAGGATGAAGATGCCATCGACCCGATGCGGGTCACTGAGGAAATGGACATTGCCAATAGTTTGCGCAAGTCCATCGAGCGTCTCCCCCAGCGCGAGGGCCGGATACTGGCTTTGCGTTACGGGTTCTACGACGGTGTCCCCCGGACTCTCGAAGAGATTGGTGATGAGTTCCAGCTAACCCGGGAACGCATCCGTCAGCTCGAGAAGTTGGCGTTGTGCCGTCTCCGTCACCCCTCGTTCGGCATCCGCGAGCAGGACCTGCTCTAGCTCCAGCGGTATCAGTAACGGTTCCTTGTGGCATCCTCCTATGGAGTTGATCGCGTTCGGCATCATCGGAGTTGTGCGGGCTGTAGCGATAGTTGCCCTCATCCGTCTCAACCGACTCGGTCGGTGCCGCTCGGACTAGTTTCATTCCGAGGGATCCAACAGGTAGTGTCCGTGCAGTCGGAACGAGCGGAGGGACTATGCGCCTGCATGCACTAGTCGGTGGAACCACCGAGATCGTCGGCCCGGAAGGCACTCTTGCCGAGGCAGCCGAAGCCATGGCCGATCAAGAGGTCGATTACATCGTCGTGATCGACAACCGTGAGTTAGCCGGCATCCTTACTGAGCGTGACATTGTCGTCGCCGTTTCAGAAGGCACCGATCTGGGGGCGGCACTCGTTGAGGAATGGATGAGCGAGTCCCCAGACACCTTCAAACCTGACGTCACTGTTGCAGAAGGTGTGGCCTGGTTGCTGGAGACCGGCTATCGGCATCTACCGGTGATGGCCGATGGCGAATTGCTCGGTGTGGTCACGATTCGTGATCTGATGTGGGCGCAAACCCAGCAGGACTGATTGCCTTGCTACAGAACCTGAACTAGCTGACGGTTGATCGCGTCCAAAACCGCTTTCACGGTCGCCGCCGTTGCGTCGTGCTCGCTAAGCAGGGCACTTCCCACCAGCGGGATCGGGACGCCATCCATCAGGACTTGAGCCATGGCGATCTGCGTAGCCCCGAGCTCAGTAGTGGCCACCGCCTCCAGTTGCAGCTTGATTCGATGCTCGGCTACTTCTTCGACCGCGCGGAGCGTTGCTTCACCGACCAGGCGCGCCCGTGAGGATTCATCGGGGCTACCCGATGCGGTACCGAAGAAGTGCTCGTCTTGCCAGCTCAACGAGATGGTGACGCTGGTTTCTTCGTCTGTGGTGTGTTCTTCTATTTGAACAATTGCCGGGCGGTTGTCCATTGTCCCCTGCCTCATACTGATTGGAGCAGCAGTCTACGTCGTGAACCGGCAGGATACCGATCTTGTCGTGGCCGGCTACTCGACCGGAAGCCAGACGAGAGCTGTTTCTTCGATCTGGATGTCGGTCTTTTCGAGTCCGACTTCGATCTCGTCGATCTGTTCGCCGATGTCTTCCCACTTGTCATTGATGTCTTCGAGCTCCTCGACCAGGTCCGCTTCGAGAGTCTGGAGTTCGGTGTATTTGTCATCGGCTTTGGCCTGGGCGGTACGCAGGCGTGCCTCTTTCGACCTGGTGGCTCCTCGATTGCGAGCCGATCCAGTGACGGATCTGGTGCTTCTGCGTCCAAGAAGGATGTTGATCACCGAGCTGGCGCCGTCAATCATTTCCTTCTGCTTGGCACCTTGCAGATCGACTTCGATCTCCTCGGCACGTCGTTCGGCTGTCGCTATCTGATTCTTGATAGTGGTGAACCGACGCTCGTATTTGTCGCTCAGGGTTGCCGCCTGCGCATCTGCCGCGGTCTGGGCAGCCTCATCGCAGCGGGCCAGGAACGAATCCCGGGTCTCGCCGGCACGGGAGTACAGCTTCAAGCCCGGGTTCTTGAAGATGGTGATCTTCTGCCCGCGGTACAAAAACTCCTTGATGGCCGTCGCTGCGCTCTTGAAATATGAGGCCTTGTCGATGGCCCCTTCAGGGATGAGGTAGGTGGCTGTCTCAGGTGCCGTTTCAGTGAAGTCACGGTCGTCGTAGTCCACATAGACGGCTGTGTCCGCATCGAGGCGGTTGCCCAGCGGCATGATGATCGCTTCCCATTCTTCCTGGTGAACGAGATCGGCGACCCGCTCGTCGTAGGTGAGGTGGACTCGTGCCGCCAGTGCTGCAGTGAATTGCGTCGAACCGGGCGAAACTCCAAACCGGTCACCCCACGGTGCGTCTGCCGACAGGTGATAGACCGGTACGCCGTCTGCGATCTTGGGCATTACCGGGGTCTCGTCGCTGCCAAGCGCCGGCTCGGGTGCGGGTGCCGGTGTGTCTGCAGCCGCACCGGCTGGTTGTGGAGCCGGGGCCGAATAGTCGGTCAGCGTCGAGATCTGCTCTCGGGTGAGTGGTCCCCGCAGATACGACAGCGCCCAGCGGGTCGTGAACAGGACTGGCTCGGGCTCATGGGTGTTGTGGAGGAGGAACTGCCGCTTGTCCAAGCCGGAGATCGTCCTATCGAGTTCGGAAATGTCAGTATCGCCACGGGCTGATTGCAGGGCTTCCAGAATCCTGGCCTTGTCCCGTTCTGTCTGGAGCCGTCCTATGCACCAGGTCCCTGCGTTGGACATTGCCTTGTAGTCAAGATCGACTGGGTTCTGCGTCGACAGCAGCATCCCCACCCCAAATGCTCTTGCCTGTTTGAGCATGGTCAAGATGGGCTTCTTTGCCGGCGGCTCTGCCGTCGGCGGCACAAAACCAAATACTTCGTCCATGTAAACCAGAGCGCGCAGGTCACCTGACCCGGCTTGGGTACGCATCCAGGTGATGACCTTCGACATCACCAGCGTGGTGACGAACTGCCGCTCTTCTTCGCTGAGGTGGGCGATGTACACGATGGCCGCCTGCGGCTTGCCGTCCTTCCACAACAACGACTCGATGTCGAGGTCGGGTCCTTCGACCCAGCTCGCAAATGCCGGGGAAGCGACAAGGCCATTCAGCTTCATGGCGAGTGCCAAGCGGTCCTTCTCCGGGAAGAACGTGTCGATTTCGAAGACACCGAGTTTGCGCAATGGTGGTCGTTGGATCTCGGCTAGCAGCGAGGCCATGTCGAGATCACGCCCGGCTCTCCAGGCGTTTTCGACCAGATTGGCGATCAGAATGTGTTCCCGCGACGAGATGGGATCAGCTTCGATGCCGACCAGACCAAGCAAGCCGGAGACGAACCCCTCAATTTCGTCACGCAGTGTCTCGGCTTCCGTGTCCCAACTGATGTCGGGACAGGAGAGCGAACCGATGATGTTGAGCGGCACGCCGGCGCCGGACCCAGGCGTGTAGATGGTGAACCCTGCCTTGTCCCGCAACTCTTTGATACGGGAGCCGTCCTGGTCCCACCAGCCCAGGCCTTTGGTCCACAGGGCCGCCTTCTCGGCGGCCAGCTCCGGAACGGTCTTTTCCTCTTTCCGTGCCTCGCTCTCGTCGACCCACGGCTCGAAGTCCGATGGGGCCAGATCGGGGAACGTGAGCAGGAGATTGGTCATGTCCCCTTTGGGGTCAATGATCAGAGTTGGAATGCCCGCAAGCAGTGCTTCTTCGAGGTAGATGATGCCGAGACCGGTCTTGCCGGAGCCGGTCATACCGACGATCACGCCGTGGGTTGTTAGGTCGGTCGGGTCGTAGTCGATCAGGCCTCCGGTGCGGTCACCGGTTGCGCCGTCGATTACGCCGCCCAGGTAGAAGCCATCTGTCGCCATCGGGGACTTTCCTCCGTCACTCAGGTTCCAATAGCCAGAACAATAGAGCGGTCGTCAGTCCTCGGTGGTTCGTAGCTCCCGAACGGTAAGGGCGATGCTCGTTATGGCCATCCAAAGCAACGCACCCATGAGCCCGATTCCCCAAAACGGGGTCAGCAGCATTACCGCGGCAACAGCACCCAACCATCCCACAGACCAGGGGAGAGTTCCGTGGCGAAGCGAGGTGAGAGACATGCCGGCGGTGAGTGCGGCGAAGCTGGGGGCCGTCATCCAGATCCCGTTCCAACCCAGTCAGGACCTGGCCAAGCAATGGTGGCCACTTCATAGCTGCGTTCACATAGACGCGAGCACGGTGCGAGTTGGGTCTTAGTCGTGGTGACGGGCGCTTCGCTGAGCTTGCGGCG
>JASJHC010000135.1:0-10032 GCA_033791245.1 Acidimicrobiia bacterium
CTGCACCCCGCCAGCTGTGGGCAGAACCGACACCAGGGACCGGCAATGCGGTCGATCTGTTCGGCGCCAACCGAAAACGCACCACGCAGGTCGTCCACGACATCGGCCACTTCGACAGCAGTGGCGGTCACATCGGCGAGGCTGGGCTCAGCTGCATGCCGCTCCCCCGAGCCAACGGAGACAGCCTCAATGCGAGCAGGCAATTCACCCTTGTCGAGGGCCCACAGCATCGAATAGAACCCCAATTGTTGTTCGGTCTCGTACAGCCCACCAGTCTTCCAGTCGACAAGACGAACCCCATCGTCGTCATCGAATACGGCATCGATCGAGCCCCGCAGCTTGAGATCCGGAGCAGGCTCGATCTCCACGAACACTTCAGAGACCCGAAACCCGGCGCTGGACCGCGCCTTGAAGCGACCGTAGAGATCACCCACCTCGCTGATGACTGCGCTGAGTTGAGACGGGCGCAAACCGAGAGCCGTCAACTTCTGGTTCATCGCAGCCCCGATTTCCTGCTTGCAGACCTGATCGAATTCCTCTCCACCAATCGGGCCGCTGCTGAGATGCCTGGCGAAGATGCGATGGGCAAGACCTCCCTTGAACGCCGCCCGGCTTTCTTCCGGGTAGACACCACGCAACCGAGCCAAAGCCTGATCTGGACAGCGCGTGTATGTCATATAGAGAGTCGCCGATACCGATATCGGCTCGCCGGGATGAACTGGAGGGAACTCGATCACATGGCGATGGTATCGGTCCCGCACCCGACTCCACAGCATCTTGGGGCGACATCACGCTACGTCGTCGGCCTGCTACGCTCCGTCCTCGATCGGGGGGACATGCCAAGGATCTATTTGCACCAAAACGCAGTACACTTCGGCCCTCCTGAATTTCTCTCCTCTCCCGCGGACACCCATGACTGAGCAACTACGACGCTGGACACTGATAGGTGGCGTTGCCGCGCTCTTGCTGCTGCCCGTCGCTGCCTATGCCCTCGACAACGCACGGTCAAGCGGAGAGGTCGCCCGTAACGTGACTGCCGCGGGTGTCGAGTTGGGGGGCTTGGGCGAGGAGGACGCTCGTACCGCACTGTTGGAGTACGAAAACCAGCTCGCCAAGACTGAGGCCTCGTTCACAGTCAAAGGTATCGATTTCGAACTCGAACCATCCGATATTGGTCTCGAAATCGACGAGGAGACCATCGTGGCAACGGCGATGGAACAAAGGCGCGACCAGGGTGCGGTTTCCGCATTCTTCTCTTGGTTCGGCAGCTTTGGCGACCAAATCGAACTCGATGTCCCCGTCTCCATCGATTCGGAGCGGCTCGATGAAGTCCTAGAACAGTGGGAATCCGAAGCAATCGCTCTTCCCGCCTACGAAGGCGGAATCATCATCCGAGACACACGAGTCCTACCGGACTATCCACGTCTCGGCGAAGGAATCGACAGGGCCAACGCACAACGAGTAGTCCTGGCCGCCTTGCAGACAATCGACCGCAATACCGTTGACCTCGTGACGACCCAGATCGAGCCAGTGCTGACCAAAGCCGATATTGATCAAGCGACTCTCGAAGCAGCCACGTGGATCGATCAACCCGTCACCCTGGCCTCACAGGATCCCGAGGTTGCAGTCACCTTCAGCCGCGAACAGCTTGCGGCGGCGCTACTCACCGAGGTACAGAGCCAGTCATCGACAACGGTTGTTTTGTCCTTTGACCCGACCAAGCTGCAATCCATCCTCGTTCCGTTGCGGGCCGAAATCGAGCAACCCCCTCGCGATGCCGAGTTTCTGATCGATGAGGAAGACTCGGAAGTCACCCTTCTGCCATCCCGGCCGGCAACGGTTCTTGATGTTGAGCTGGTAGCTGCCGCGTTGGGCGAGGCTGCAGGGTCGCCAAGCAACACCGGAGACTTCCCATTTGCGGCGGGACGGGAACCTGAGTTCACGACTGAAGATGCCGAGGCGATGGGCGACATCGGATTTGTCTCCGAATTCACAACCTCGCATCCAGCAGGGCAACAGCGAGTAACCAACATCCATCTCATGGCCGATACTGTCGATGGCGCCATGGTCCTTCCCGGCAAAGAGTTCTCCCTCAATGAGCATGTTGGCAAGCGGACCGCCGAGAATGGATACGTTGCGGCCACAATGATCCTCGCCGGGGAGCTTGTTGACGACATCGGCGGTGGAGTCTCCCAGTTTGCTACAACCTTCTATAACGCAGTCTTCTACGGTTGCTACGAGGACGTTGATCACAAGCCACACAGCTACTACTTCTCGCGCTACCCCGAAGTCAACGAGGCAACCATCTCTTGGCCGGTGCCGAATCTGATCTTCCGGAACAACACCGACACCGTCGTGATCATCAAGACGAAGTACACCGCCACCGACATCACTGTGCAGTTCTACGGCGATAACGGCGGCTGCAAAGCAGAGCGCCAGCTCGGCAGCCGTTACAACTTCACCGATCCACCGCAGCAGTACATCGCCAATCCCTCCCTGACCCCCAACGATGAGAAGATCACCCAGAATGGCTGGGGAGGATTCTCCAACACCGTCAAAAGGGTCATGACCTGGCCGGACGGAACAGTGGTCGAGGAACCGTTCGTCTGGGTATATCGACCCGCACCAAAGATCCGCGAGGTCCATCCGTGCAACGTGCCCCCCAACGATGGCGGAGACCCACCAGCGTGTCCTGTGCAAGTGCCTTCGGTGCTGGGCGGCTCGATCGATGGTGCCCGCTCCGCCGTCGCCGCCCTCGGGCTAACTCTGGTTGAGGGCCCAACTATCGGCCTCACCGAAGAATCGCAGAACGGACTGATCGTTGACCAAACGCCTGAGTCGGGCGAATGGGTGGATATCGGGACCAGTGTGACAGTCAGTGTCGGTGTCTACGTACCGCCTGAGGAACCGCCGCCTGACGAGGGCTAGGTTTACTCGTAGAAGCGAAAGAGCTCACTGATAGTTGTGGCTGCCGCACTTATCGATACCTTGTCCCAGGTCCCGGTTCGGCCCACGATCACATCGTTGGATGCAACGTAGACGTTGTCAATTGCGGCGTCGCTGCGGAAGAGACGAGACGCAAGCGTCGCGGGGAATTCCGTGTCGCCCTCGGCCTCTTGGAGTGACGAAAAACTGGCGCCAGCTTGACCAGTGAGGCTGCGATCTGTCGTGAACACACAGAAGCCTTCGATTTGCTTGGACTCGACAGTTATGGACTGGCCCATTAGCCCTCCTCGACGTACGCAGCTTGCGGGTGCAACTGTAGTGGCGTGTCGGTACCGGGCACGATCACCGGTTGGTGATGGCTCCGATTGAGTGAAGCTTCATCAGGTTCGTCGTCGCTGCCTGGTTGGGCGGGCTACCGGCGGCTATCACCACGCCATCGCCCACCTTGACAATACCCAACTCGAGCAGGCTCTCTTCGGCATGCTCGATCATGAGGTCAGTCGAGTCCACCCCGGCAAAGCGAAGCGGGGTGACGCCAGCGTACAAAGCCATTCTTCTATAAGTCCCCTGGTGGGGCGTGTAAGCGAAGATGTCGGCATGGGGTCGGTACTTCGATATGAGACGAGCGGTACTTCCCGACTCGGTAAAAGCAACGATGGCCCTGAGATCAAGGTTTTCGGCCGCATCGACGCATGCCTGTGCGGTTGCCGACGCAAACCGTGCCCTGTCTTCAAGGAAGTGAATCTCTGCGCCACGACCGTAGTCGGGGCTTGCTTCTGCTTCGCGACAGATCCGGCTCATCGCGGCAACTGCTCGCGCCGGGTACTTGCCGACCGCAGTCTCCGACGACAGCATTACGGCATCGCTTCCATCAAGGACCGCCGCCGCAACATCGCTTACTTCGGCCCGTGTCGGCCGGGTCGAATGGTTCATCGATTCGAGCATCTCGGTGGCAGTTATGGAGATCTTTGCCTTGGCGTTGCTCAGGTGGAGAATCTCCTTCTGGGCACGAGGTACGGCCTCGAAGGACAGTTCGACACCAAGGTCACCACGGGCAACCATCGCCCCGTAGGCCTCGTCGAGGATATCTTTGAGATTGGCGTATCCGACCACACTCTCGATCTTTGCGATCACCGGAGTACCCGGCACCAGGTTCTTGACCCGCTTGACATCAAGCCCTGACGACACAAAAGAGGCTGCCACGTAGTCGACCTGCAGGGTGCGTCCAAAGGCAAGGTCGGCAACATCCTTCTCGGAGACGGCCGGTACGTCGATGACCGAGCCGGGGAACGCCACCCCTTTGTGATCTCGCAAGTACCCGCCCTCGATGACCTCGGCGCTGGCGGTCTCGCCATCCCAGTGGACGACGTTCAGGATTATCAGGCCATCCGACATCAAGACTTTGGCGTCACGTTTGAGCTTGGCAGAGCCGAGATTCTCGATGAAGACTTCGGATTCTGAGCCTTCACCTTCCCCTGAACGTAGAACTACCTCCGCTCCAGTTGTCAGTTTCACCGATCCACCCGGGAATGTCCCGACACGAATGCGGGGTCCCTGAATGTCCTGGAGTATGGCCACAGGCCTGCCCATTTCGTGGGACGCTTGCCGCACCCATTCGGTGAACTGACGGTGACTGTCGTAGTCGCCATGCGAAAAGTTGAGTCGGGCGACGTCCATGCCAGCGTCGACTAGCGCCCTGATTCCATCAAGACTGGCGACAGCGGGGCCGAGTGTTGCAATGATCTTTGTCTTTCTCACGGCAGCACCATACCGAACCGAATACATCCCACATGCCACCGACCGGAATTAGGCTCGCTCTATATGAATCAACAGCTAGCCCCTGATTTAGGAGATGTCGTCGAACGATTCGACCACGTTTCGGTTGCGGTCCGCGACATTCGCGGCACGCTGCCCCTGGTCGCCCTACTCAACGGACAATTCTGCGATGGTGGCGACAGCGGGTCCGGCGACTTCCGTTGGGTTCAGTTCGATCTGCCGGGGTCGGGAAGGTTGGAACTGATTACACCATTGTCGTCTGCAGATTCAGACAACTTCCTTGTTCGCTTCTTGGACACAAGTGGCGAGGGTCTCCACCACATAACCCTGAAAGTCACAGACCTTGACCAGGCTATCGCCAGGGCTACCGAACTCGGCCTCGACGTGGTCGGCGTCAATTGCAGCGACCCCGCCTGGAAGGAAGCGTTCGTTCACCCCAAGTCAGCCAATGGTGTTCTTGTCCAAATCGCTGAATGGCAAGATGGTCCCGCCACAAGACAAACCCTGGCAGAGTTCCTTAGCGACGGCCTGCAATGAGCAAAGCAATCCTTGCGGCCATTCCGATCAAGCCGTTCGGGGTTGCCAAGCGGCGTCTGTCGTCTCATCTTGACGCCGCGGCGCGGTCGCGCGTCGGCAAAGCCATCGCAGAACGCACCGCCGAAGCAGCAACCGACGCAGGTGCTCTGGTTGCAGTGGTGACCGGGGACGCCGGGGTGGCGCAGTGGGCAAGAGCGCACGGTTATCTCACAATCGATGAGTCGGTGTCCACGGCATCGGGACTCGACGGTGCCGCTGAGGCGGCGGTGCTTGAGGCGACACGACGCCAGCGTCCCTGGGCTGTGATCCATGCCGATCTGCCACTGGTTACACCCGCGGCACTGCATACGGTCTTTGCCGCCGCCGCACACGGCCCGGTACTCGTGCCTTCGTACGACGGTGGTACGAACGTTGTTGCCGGCACTGGATCAGGCTTCCGCTTCCGCTACGGCGAGGCCAGCTTCCACCGTCATCTCGCCGCAAACCATGCTGCCCGGATAATCACCAATTTCCAGCTGGCCTTGGACCTCGACACGACGGCCGACTTGGCTCGAGTCCTCGACCTCGATTCTGGTGGTTGGCTCCGTAAGCATGTCCGCTGACGTCACCGTATCCTGACGCCATGACCAACGACAAGCCAAATGTGTACAGCGACATAGGTGGCAGCCTCAAACCGCTGGCCACCCCCGCAACAGCCCTGGCCATTGGGGCCCACCCCGACGATATTGAGTTCGGTGCGGGCGGCACCCTCGCCAAATGGGCGGAAGCCGGTTGTCGAGTCACGATGCTGGTGGTGACCGACGGGTCCAAAGGCACTTGGGACCCCAGTATCGATCCAGCAGATCTGGTGCGGACCCGCGCTCAAGAACAGCATGCTGCCGCCGCCGCATTGGGTGCGACTGAGGTCCGGCACCTCGAAATGGTCGACGGTGAACTCGAGTACACCATGGAACTTCGCAAGGAGATGTGTCGACAGATCCGAGATGTGAAACCCGACGTGGTACTCAGTCATGACCCGTGGCAGCGGTATCAGCTTCACCCCGACCATCGCGCCACCGGGTGGGCGGTAATGGATGGTGTCATTTCGGCTCGCGATCACTTGTTCTTCCCGGAACAGGACCTCGAGGAGCATCGGCCAGGGTCTGTCCTTCTGTGGTCCGCGGATGCTCCTGACCATTGGGAGGACATAGCCGCTCAATTCGATTCCAAGATTGCTGCCCTCCTGTGTCACTCATCGCAGGGAACCACCACCATGGGAGGGGCGGAACAAACCGAAAGCAATCGCACTACGTTTGTCTCCAAGATGGAGAAGTGGGCAGCCAACTTGGGGACGCCCGCGGGTCTGACAAGAGCTGAGTCGTTCAAGAGGATCAAGCCATGAGCAACGCCACTCGATCACTGGTCCTTGGCTCGGGAATTGTGGGCCGAGCCGCTGCCTGGGATCTGGACAGACGTAATCACGACGTGACGATCGCGGATGCAGACGCTACCGCCGCACAACGCGTTGGCGAGGAGCTGGGTATCCGCTGGCAACAGATCAATGTGACGAATGCTGCAGCTGTCGACCTTGCCATGAGCAGTGCCGATACCGTCATCTCAGCTGTTCCCTACCTTTTCGGGGAAACGCTGGCGACGAGTGCCATAGGAAACGGCTGTCATTATTTCGACTTTGGCGGCAACCCCACCATCGTCAAGCAGCAGCTGAGACTCGATGGCGACGCCCGGACCGCAGGTGTAGCCATAGTTCCAGACTGTGGTCTGGCCCCTGGCCTCGCCAACGTTATGGCTGCCGGCCTGATCAGCAAGGCTCCCGCCGACCGAATCGAAAGCGTCCAGATCCGCGTCGGAGTCCTCCCCCAAGAACCAAAGGGAACCCTGCGCTACCAGCTTGCTTTCTATGCAGGAGGGCTCGTCAACGAGTACGCCGAACCGTGCGAGATCATCCATGATGGTGAAGTTGCCACTGTCGATCCGCTTACTCGTTTTGAGGAGCTCGATTGGGCCGATACCGGCCTCCACCTCGAAGCGTTCTCCACGGCTGGCGGCACCTCAACAATGTGTCAGGACTACGCGGGGCGTATCGATGAACTTGAGTACAAAACACTGCGCTACCCCGGCCATGGTGAGATCTTCGCCGCGATGAGGGATCTAGGTCTGTTCGAAGAGAACCCGCAGACGTTTGCCGGGGTCGAGATCGCACCGAGGACGGTCCTGTTGGATCTTCTAACCGAGCACCTGCCAAGCGGCGCCCCGGACGTAACGCTGGTCGGTGTTTCCGTGACTGCCGAGGGATATGCGGCCGAGGTTCATATTGAAGACATCGATGATGGGCGATTCTCCTCGCTGGCGAGAACGACCGCGTTCCCGGCCACAGCATTGTGTGATTTGGTGGTGCGAGGCTCCGTCGACTTCCGGGGTGCGGCCGCCATGCATGCGGTTGCTCCGCCAGACCTGCTGTTGGACGAACTCAATCAGGTCGGTATCGAGGCCCAGCCCAGGTGATGCAACACGCCGTGACGGGTGCAGCCCACTAGGGTATCGGTATGCAAGAGAACGTAGCCGTTGTAACCGGTGGCACCGGCGGTTTAGGCCGTGCCCTCATCCCGTATTTGGTCCGCCGCGACTTCAAGGTGGCGGTTACCTACCTCATCCCCGACGAGGCTCGCAAGCTCGAGGACGAGCTTGACCTCGACGAAGACAGGCTGATGCTACGGCGCTGTGATTGCACCGACATGGAAGCCGTTCAGTCCGTGATGAAGGAAGTCGTAGAGACGTTTGGCGGAATCAACGTCGTCGCTGCCTTGGTCGGTGGATGGGCAGGCGGTCGCGATGTGGCAGAGACCGATCAGCTGCGCTTCGACCGCATGATTGATCTCAATCTCCGCTCGACCTTTTACACCCTGCGGTCGGCGCTCCCCCATATGCAGGCTGCGGACTGGGGTCGCATTATCGCCGTTGGCAGCCGTGCCGCTAGCGAAAATCCGGCAGGGCAAGCTGTCTTCAATGCTTCAAAGGCTGCCGTCATGTCACTGGTGCAGTCGCTGGCCACGGAACTCGACGACACCAATCTCACAGCAAATGTGCTCGTCCCCGCCGTCATCGATACCAGGGCGACACGGGCCGCCCTCCCCTTCGCTGACTACATGCACTGGCCCAAACCATCCGATATTGCCGCCGTACTGGACTTCCTGCTCAGCCCAGCCTCTCAGGTCATCAACGGTGCGGCGATCCCGGTGTACGGCAAGGTCTGATCAGACCCGGCACCGGCCTGGTCCGCAGTCGTACTGCTAGGTGACTCCCTCGCAGTCGTGAATCCATGCGACGAAGGATTCGACGTCGCCGGATCCTTCCTCTGCGATGTAGCAAAGCGCCCATTCACGGACCTGGCGGTCGCTGAATCGACACTCCATCAGGAAGCTTCTTGCTTCGTTTGCGAGAAGGTGCGCCCCTTCGAGCTGGGCGAGATCAGGAACCCGATCATGGGCACCGGTCTCTGCCGGGTACTTGGGGAGCGGGCAAGTTGTCATTGTGACTCCTCAACGCCTCCCCCTCATTATCTACCTCGGAGTCTGCGGAGGGAAGGGAAATTGGCCACTCAACTCCTCCTGGAGCGCAGGACAGAGTCACCCGACTCAACTAGCGGCACGCTCCGAGTGCTCCCGATCAAAACGGTCGGGCGCACTCGGAGCGTCTTAGGACGTCTCGGCTAGTCGGTGGCCTCGGCATCGAGGTCCACGCTGATCCCGTCGTAGATCTCGTCGTAGTAGAAGCCACCCTGTGCGTAATCGGCGTTGTAATGCCGTGTGCCATCAACATTGTTTCGGTATATGTAGGGCGATACGTGGAGCCGCTCCCGGTGGAACCGGCCGTCGCGGCCATCGAGGATCTCAGTACCGCTGCCGTAGAGCATCAACCCCCCATCGGCCCTGACCTCATGCTGGGGGCTGGTCTCGCGATACTCATGACTGACGTTCATCAGCTTGTGCCCGAGCTCGTGCGCGATCGTCTTCCACGAGTTGTCGTCCTTGGTCAGATCCGTAATCGTGATGACCCCCCGCAAGTGGCGGGGCATGGTCGCACCGTACATGTAGCCAGGGAATGACAGTCCACCCGTTGAGATCGTCTTGAGCTGCCAGGTGCGAAAGTCAAGCTGTTCGTAGAAGTCCATGAACACATCCTGCACCGTCACTAGGTGCACGATGAGATCGTTCCCTGGAGCATCACCAACGATGGATTCGAATGCCACGCCCGCCTCGTCGGAGATAACCGCAGGATGACGTTCTGCTTCTACATACATGTTGACAAAACGACCGCCAGGAACCTCGCTTCCTGGCTTCGTCGAGTTGACACCGAACAGCGCCGGATCCAACGAGCCAGTCTTGAATGAGTCGAGCCTGAGTTGCACTCCAGCCGCACCGAAGATCTCTTGTGCCGCGACAAAACCATCCACCAGCAGTTCTGGCGTCACCTTGGCGCGGTGCGAAAGATCGAGATTGTCTGGGTAGTAGATGGCCACGTCGACTGTGCGCAGGCCCGGATCGAGGCCATTGTTGATCGATCCGATATCGACATCTGGGTCCTGTGCCCACGGGTTCATCTGCGTCATCTCCTTATCGTTGGGCCGGATCTTGGCCACTGACCTCGTGTCCGTAGACCCGTGCTGGATGATCCTCGGGCAGCTCTCTGTAAGAGAACGGCTCGCCCGCTGCTGATTCCTTCTGCAGCTCGTCGCGCGCCCAGAGCATCCCGGAGATCATCTCGTCATATGATTCG
>JASJHC010000136.1:0-6115 GCA_033791245.1 Acidimicrobiia bacterium
GGTTACGTATTGATGGATGGCGAGCAGGTTGCACCGGCTGACGCCAGGATTTCGATCTTCGATATTGCGCTGCTGCGTGGCTTTGGATGCTTCGAGTCGCTGCGCTCCTACGACGGCATTGCATTTCGGCAACGGCAACACCTCGATCGCTTGGAGCGCTCTGCTCTTGCTCTAGGTATTGCCCTGCCGGGTCGAACGGAGATGGAGGCCTGGGTGGCGGACCGGGCGGCGGTCGGAGACAGCACTATTCGGGTCGTTGTCACCGGCGGCACCGACGAAGGGGGGACTGGTGCCGATTCGCGCTTCATCGTTTTCGCAGAGCCGCTGCCTCAGGTCGGCAAGACGGTCACTCTGCTCCCCGTTGAGGCGCCGTGGCATCCAGACGGGGCAGTATCGGAGCTCACCGGCGCCAAGACTCTGTCATATGGGCCCAACGTCGCCGCTCGCTTTCATGCCAAGAAGGAGGGCTACGGCGATGCTCTCCTGGTTGGTCGCAGCGGCAACGTGCTTGAGGGACCGACCAATACTGTGGCCTGGATAACCGATGGTGTCTTCGAGACACCGGAGTTGAGTCTCGGCATCCTGGCGTCGGTCACTCGTCAGGCGGTCCTCGATGTCGCGAGCCATATTGGCGTACCCGTCAACGAAGGGTCCTTCCCGTTGCAGCGAATGGTTGACGCCGATGAGGTGGTCGCCCTGTCTACGTTGCGTGAGGTGCAGCCGGTGGTGCGCGTTGGCGATGTCGAAAAGGAAGTCGGCCCGATCACCAGACAGTTGATCGCCGGGCTTCACGACCTCATCGTGGAGGAGACCACCCAGTGAGCAGCGCGGCTTATCTCAGCACACTGCGCGCCATTGAGACTCTCTACGAGTCCGTCGTCACCGACCCGGAGAATTGGGGCGAGCAGGCTTTCGTCGATTGGGCGAACGACACCATGGCGGAGGCTACGCAGCTCCCCAAAGAGGCGCTCCGCGAAGTCCGCCGCAGCCTGCGCTCCGCCCAGAAACTCCAGGCCTTTTGGGCTAGCTCGGCGAGCTCAGTTTCCGACCATGGCGACTGGAAATCGAAGGTTGATATTGCCCTCGGACCAAAAGCGTGGCGACCAACTTTGGACCTCGCCCGAGTCGGTCTCAACGACAGCCCATGCGAGGAGATCTACCTCGAAGTTAAGGAGCGTTTTGCTGTCGTCAACTCCGAGCGATGGATGGAAGGCATCGACTTTGAGGCATGGTCCGAGAACAGCTAACCCTCACATGTCTCGTGCCGATGTAGAGTTATATGGTGAGATTGAAGCCAGTGGTCATTGCAGGGATGGTGTTGTTGCTCGCCGCGTCCTGCTCCGGTGACGAAGATGCCTTCGACGAAACCGACACCAGCACCACCGCAGCCGCCTCAATCATGACCCTCGCCGACGCCGTGCAAAGCGCAGAATCCTCGACAGTAACCACCGTCACGTCGGCGCAGACCACAATCTCTCCGGAGCTTTCATTCCCGGAATATCGCATCATCAGCAGGGAAGCATCCGAATCTGGAGACGTTGTTGTGGTCTTGCTTGATACGACCACGTACGAATCGCTTTCCGATATTGACGTGCACAACGTGATGTCGGATCTCGTCGAGCAGTACGCCCCAGTGTTCGAAGCGCACATCGTCGAAACTCAGGCCGCTGCCGATGCGCTGTTTGTGGAGGAGCCATCCGAGGCGGAGCAGACCGCACTCGACAACGACTACATCGCTCGCCTCGAAGAGGGCTTCCGGATCGTGTACGTCGGGCCCCTCGAGGCCTCCGGCGTCGCCATCCTCGGCTCCTAAAGACCCAAGACCAGCTTTGCGGTGAGTAGGAACCCACCAAACCCGACCACGTCTGTCACCGTTGTCAGGAAGATGTTTGAGGCCAGCGCCGGGTCCTGGCCGAGCCGCCGCAGCAAGATCGGGATTGACGCACCTACCGCTCCCGCAACCACGAGGTTGGCAAAGACTGCGATCGCAATGACAACGCCGATCGCGGCATCGCCCGCATAGAACCAGCCGAGCAACCCGGACAGCGTCGCAATTGCAGCACCATTGATGAGACCGATCGTTGCTTCGCGCCGGATGGCACGGGCGGCGCGACCAGGTGGCAAGTTGCCAACCGCCATGGCGCGGATGATGACGGCAAGACTCTGCGCTCCGGAGTTACCACCCAGCAGAGCAACCATCGGCATAAACGAGGCCAATATGGCCTCCGATCTGATAAGCGATTCGAAGCTGCCGATCACGACTGCCAGGGCCAGACCAATCATCAGGTTGAGGGTGATCCACGGAATGCGGCGACGCACCGAGACCAGAACCTCCGTATATACCGTCTCCTCAGCACCGGCACCAACCATCTGGGCGATATCCTCGGTTGCCTCGGTCTGGGCGGCTTCCATCGCCTCGTCAATCTTGACAATGCCCACAAGGTTTTGGTGTGCATCGGTAACCGGGAGAGAGATTAGGTGGTATCGCTGGATGAGTTCGGCAACGATTTCTCGGTCTGTGTCAACAGTGACGGTGACGGGGTCTCTGAGCATGATCTCGTCGAGGCCGTCTCCGGGACGGGCGAACACCAGTTCTCGGAATGGTGCAACGCCGGCGATCTTTCCCTGCAAATCGACGACATAGACGTAGGTGAGGTTGGAGCCGAGCTCCTCGTGCATACGCCGCAGCGCCTCGATGGCCTCGCCGCTCGTGATCCCCACCGGTAGCGAGGCGTAGTCGGTAGTCATGAGACCGCCGGCGCTGTCGTCGGGATAGACGATCAGCTGATTGATATTGAGACGCACCGGGGGGTCGAGGGTCGCCATGACACCCTCGCGGACTTCTTCTTCGAGTTGGGCGAGGAGGTCGACGGCCTGGTGGGTTTCCATCTCGGAGATGAGCTTGGCGGCGTTCTGTGTGGTCATCTCTTCGATGACGTCGGCTGCGGCTGGGGCCCGCATCTCGTCGAGCACGTCGGCAGCTTCGTCCGTGTCGAGATCACGGAGTAGATCGGCGGCGTCTTCTTCGTGGAGAGCCTCAAGAATGTCGGCTGCTGAGCCCGGATCGGTCTCGGCGATCTCCTCCCACTCGTCCTGGTGGCTATCGAGGTACTCCTCGGCCTCTTCCGGCCGATTGCGCGCTAATTCCCGGAGTCGATGGCTGAGCCGGCTGAGGCGGGAGCGAAAGGGGAGACGCATGAGCGTCAGACTAAGGCCTGATGAGGATCTCTCGAAAGGACTGGGTCCGGGGTCAGGTCACCCGTGACCCCGGTTACCAGCGAGCATCCTTGCTCTGAAAAACAACAGGCCCCCCAGGGGGGACGAGGGGACCTGTTGGAAACCCGGGTGGTGGTGAATCACCCGGCAGCTCAAATAATACCGATAGGTAACCCGACAGCTAGTCGGTACGACAGTCCTAGACCGCAGTCGGCCATTGATAACAAACACTGGCCCAAATCAAGCGGTTCTGTGAGCTCGATTCACTCGTACACTGGCGCTTCGTACTCGATTTTGCACGGAAGGAGGCGCGCCATGGAACGACTGACATCGTTCTCGCACGGGGCTGGTTGAGCCTGCAAGCTCGGCCCTGACGAGCTGGCGCAGGTCCTGCGCCGTGTTAACAACTCACCTGTCGTTCGTCATGACGACCTCCTGATCGGCATCAGCGGTTCTGACGACGCTGGCGTCTATCGCATCACCGATGAGATAGCGCTTGTGCAGACCGTGGACTTTTTCACCCCAATTGTTGATGAAGCTTTTGACTGGGGTCGGATCGCCGCGGCCAATGCACTCTCTGACGTCTATGCGATGGGCGGCACGCCGCTCACTGCGCTACAGCTTGTGGGGTGGCCGCGCGATCGACTTTCCTTCGACCTCCTCGGCGATGTCCTCGAGGGTGGCGCTGCTGTGCTCGAAGAGGCCAGGTGCACGCTGGTCGGCGGACACAGCATCGATGACGCCGAACCAAAGTACGGGCTAGCCGTTACCGGTGTGATTCACCCTGACGAGATCGTCGGCAATGATGGCGCCCGTCCCGGCGACGTCCTGGTCCTCACCAAACCGATCGGAACGGGTCTGATAACAACTGGTATCAAGCGGGGTGTCGTTGACGACTCGATGCGGGACAGTGCGGTGGCCACGATGGCTCGGCTCAACGCCGGTGCGGCGCGGGCCATGCGACGAGTTGGTGTAAGCGCTGCCACCGATGTGACCGGATTTGGTCTTCTTGGGCATCTTGGCGAGATGGTCCGGGGTAGCGGAGTTAGCGCCGAGGTCGATTTTGATGCCGTGCCGTTGCTACCAGGAGCCGCCGATCTTGCTGCCAACAATGTGGTTCCGGGTGGCACCGAGCGGAACCTTGTGGCTGCAGAACGGTTCACCCACTTTGGCGATGCAGACCGGCCGACCCAGTTGCTACTCGCTGATGCACAGACGAGCGGTGGCCTGCTGTTAACCATTGAGGCACCGTTGGCGAGTGCTTTGCTCCAGGCCCTTGACGACGAGGGGGAGCAAGGTGCTGTTATCGGGCGTGTCGTCGACCGCGATTTCGCCGATGGCCCAGCAGGTGTGATCAAGATCGTGTAGACGGGGCCCAGACCCAGACCGTTCTTGCGTAGATGGCGCCGGGATACCGGCCAGGTCTACGCAGGAATCCGATCGGCCGGCGCTCTTGTGGTTCTTGGGTAGATGGCGCCGGGATACCGGCATGATGTACGCAAGTTCGCCGGTCTACGCCGCAGTTGCGGCAGAATGTGGTCATGGGTGATGTTCACTGGCATGTTTCGACTGGTACGACGGTCTGTCCGGAATGCGGAGCCGACCCGGCCAACGTGCACGAACCCTCTCTAGGGGAGCAGTTCGCCTACCGAATGCGGCTCGGGATGCGCCTGGCGCCGTTGCTGACCTGCCCCGATGGACACGAGTGGCGGGCCGGCAGCCACACCCGCATGACGTTGCGAACGCCCAGCCCTCTTGGCAGGGCCATTCGAGTCCCCAGCGCGCTCATCGGGACCGTTCGGCGGGGGCGGCGGATGGAGCCGGTGCCCCTGACCTACCTCATGGCCGCCGGCCTTGGCCTGGTCGTTGGGGTGATCATGGACCTTGTCTTGGGCTGGCCGTGGTGGTGGGTTGCGATCGCGGTGATGGCCATGGTTTGGCTGTTCTTCATGTCGACTGCGTTCTGGGGTCCGTTTCGACTGACTCGTCATGATTTCATGGATGCGGTCGCCCCGCAGCGGGCGCAGGTGAACAAGAGGAACCGTTTGGCGGCTGCTGTCGAGGCGGGGGAGTCGGTCTTGTTTGCTCTTGCCGATTGGCCGGGCGAGGCGACCCTGGCTGGTTGGGGTGGTTCGGCCGGCCACACCATCAGCTTGACTCTGCGTTTTGGTGGGGAGGAGCAGAGGATTGAGGTGCAGACGTCATCGCCGCTCGAGCAGCGTATGCCTGCAACCCTGCAGATGGAGAACCTGGCAGACAACCTGCTGGGCGGCTTGGAGCAGCCTCCGCCCGATCTCACTGGCGATGAGTGGCACAACTGGTCCGCCGCCCGCGGACTCAGAATTCAAGAACAGTTGCTGGCGTTGCACTGGGTGCGTGAGTCGTTTGTCGTTGACGGTGTGGAGGTACCTGCCGATTTCCTGCGCTTGGAGGACGCCACCAGCGTCTTCATCCGGCTTGATGACTGCGACATAGGAATCGAGAGCTACGGAGTCGACCTCAACGGTCGGCGGTTGATCCGAGTGTCATCGCTGCAACCGTTCCTTTCCGATGTGTGAGACGGCAATCGTGCCAACTGACGTACGAACGTTGCCGGAGCCACTCGATTCTGCGACCGCACCGCGTGGTCACTCAGATAACGACGGAGGAGTGCCGATTGCCGGATCCCGGACGGCGGAGGGCACTCGATAACGCGCAGGGTTGTTGGTGATCTGTGCGGTCCAATTGTCCAGAGTCGCTGTTCCAAGTGGTCTGCCGTAGCATCTCGGTGATGTCTGACCGTTTCGATGAGTCGCTGCTGCAGTCCCCGCTGCCAGACCCTAGACCCGGTCGTGGTCGGGCGATTGGGTTAGCGACGGTCATCGCTGCGGTGATCGGCTTGGCAGCGATTTGGTTCGGG
>JASJHC010000137.1:0-10507 GCA_033791245.1 Acidimicrobiia bacterium
GAACCACAACGGTGTGTTTGACAGCGGCGAGCCCGGTGGCTCCGGAGCCGTCGTCACCCTGACCTGGGCCGGCCCCGACGGTGCTATCGGCACTGCTGACGATGTTGTCATCTCGGTAACGACCGACAGCAACGGTCAGTATGCGGTTACAGGCTTGCCGGCCGGTGAGTATCTGGTCGAACTAGATGAGACAACGAGCCCCGCGGATCTGGGCACGGCTCCGCCGGTCACGATCCTGCTCCCAGCAGGCGATGTCGATATGACCGCCGACTTCCCGCTGGTTGGTAATCGTCCGCCAGTTGCGGTCGATGACTCGGATGTGACCGATCAGGACACCCCGGTCGTGATTACCGTGCTCGACGATGACAGCGATCCCGATGGGCATGACTTTGCGGTCAGTGACACAACCCCACCGGCCAACGGCTCGGTGACGGTGAACCCGGACGGGACCATCACCTACACGCCGAACACTGGCTTTGTCGGCACTGATACGTTCACCTACACAATCTGTGAGCTCGATGGCACCGTTGGCGGGATCCCTGCCACCGGCTTGTGCGACACCGCAACCGTTACGGTCACCATCGATGCGGTCAACCAGCCTCCTGGTCCAGATGCTTCGTTCCAGTCCGTCGTCGTCGGTGATCCGCTGAGTCCGATTCCAGTCAGCGATCCTGAGGGTGGGCCGGTCACGGTTACCTACGTCAGCGGCGAGTTGCCTCCTGGGATCAGCATGAATCCCGACGGCACGTTCAGCGGGGTGACTACGGAGATTGGCACCTACACCGTGCTGGTCGAGGTGTGCGACAGCGGCGATCCACAGGTGTGCATCGAGCACACCCATACGGTCGCAGTGACCCCGGTGACATTGCCTGGTCCTGACGATCCGGACCCGGATGAACCACCCGACACGCTGCCGTTCACCGGCGCCAACTTCAGTGAGTTCTTCATCGCAGCGCTGATGATGCTGCTTGGTGGTGCCGGCCTGGTGCTCTTTGCTAGAAAGCGTGAGCAGCAGTCATAGGAGCGTGAGCCAGATAGATCCGGCCTTGGTAGGCCTTTAGCCCGGCCTTGGTAGGGCCTCCGGTTGGTACGCCGACCGGAGGCCCTTCGGCTGTTTGCGGGTAGGCACCTTATCTTCTGCGACACTGGCGCCATGCCAGAAGAAAAGACACAGCTAGAGAGCCAGGCGATGCGGCTCGAATACGCCACCATCGCCTGGAACGCCTTCGAAATGGTGATCGCGATCGGGCTGGGTATTGCCGCTCGCTCGCTGGCGCTTGTGGCATTCGGCCTCGACACAATGGTCGAACTGTTCGCCTCGGGCGTAGTGGTGTGGCATCTCCGCCATCCCAGCCGTGAGGATGACCTCGTCACAGCCCGGGCATTGCGCCTCGTGGCAGCGGCGTTTGCTGTGTTGGCCGCAGTCGTGGCCTCGGGTGCGATCTGGGCGCTCGTAACTCGGTCGGCCCCTGAGGAATCCCCGCTGGGGATCGCCTACCTGGGTCTCACCGTGGTTGTGATGTTGTCGCTCGGTCTGGCGAAACGGACAGTCGGCAGACGGCTTGGCAGCGAGCCGGTGATGGCCGAAGCACGCATGTCGGTTCTTGATGCCGCCCTAGCGCTCGGGGTCCTGATCGGCCTTGCAGCCAACGTGCTGTTTGGTTGGTGGTGGGCCGATCCGATTGCTGCGCTCCTGGTTGCAGCCGCCGCGGTCAATGAGGCCATCGAGAACCGTGAAGAGGCGATGGAGCTTGTCGAGGGCGCAGCTTCCTGATGGCGTACACGACGGTGTTGTTTGATTTCGATCACACTCTGCTTGATTCTGACGCCTCAGAAGTTGCGGCATATCGCCAGACTCTCTCCAATCAGGGTGTCGCAAATCCTGCCCGGTACTTCGCCCGCTACAAACAGATCAATGCCGGCCTGTGGGCGGCCGTAGAACGCGGCGAGCTTCTCCCCGGCGATGTGCGGTCCCGTCGCTTCGAGCTCTTCGTTGCGGAGTTGGGGCTGGCTGCCGATCCGCACGTCATGGCGGATGACTTCGCAGCCGGGCTCGGTGCCAACGGCGATCTCTACCCAGGTGCCCGCCAGGTGCTCGAGCGAATGGCTGTTCTTGCCACCTTGGCGATGATCACCAACGGGCTCAGTGAGGTACAGCGAGCCAGGATTGAACGTCTCGATCTCGAGGCTTACTTCGATACAGTCGTGATTTCGGCAGAGGTGGGCTGTACCAAGCCTGGGTGCGAGATCTTTGACATCACATTCGAACAGTTGGATCATCCAGCCCGAGAGACGGTGCTAATGGTTGGGGACAGCCTTAGCTCTGATATCCGAGGTGGTGCCAACTATGGGTTGGCTACCTGCTGGTACAACCCCGATGGCAAAACGTCGGGCCCCGACGATCAGGTCACCCACGAGATCGCTTCGCTCGGCGAACTGCTTGGCCTCTTGCCACCCTCCTAGCGACGGTCAGCACGAATGTGTCGCGATTTACTACAGGTTTAGTGACGCGTGGCCGAAGGATCGATGTGGTTTGGCGTTGGCCTGTCGAGGCGGCCAGCGCTGGCCAACGCATAGGTCACACGAATGTGGGGTTTGTATGAGACGGTTGTGGGTGCTGCTAGCTGGTTCCGCAGGGTCATTGTTGTTGGTTGTCGGAGTTGCGCTTGCGGCGCTGGCACCCGGTGGAACGTTCTCCGATGACAATGGCAATGTGCATGAGGGGAACATCGAGGCGATTGCTGCCATAGGGATCACCAAGGGGTGTAACCCGCCAGCCAACGATTGGTACTGTCCTGACGCCCCGGTAACGAGGGAGCAGATGGCTGCCTTCCTGACGCGAGCCCTGGACTTGCCGCCCGTATCTTCAGACTTCTTCTCAGATGATGCAGGCTCGATATTCGAGGCCGATATCAATGCGGTAGCGGCTGCTGGGATCACAAAGGGATGCAATCCTCCAGCTGGAGACCACTTCTGCCCGGATCGCAACATAACCCGCGAGCAGATGGCAGCGTTCCTGCGCAGGGCCTTTGCGTACGCTCCTTCGCTGGTGGACAATTTCTCCGATGACGAGTCCTCCATATTCGAAGCCGATATCAATGCCGTCGCCGCAGCCGGTGTCACCAAGGGCTGCAACCCTCCGACCAACGATCGGTACTGCCCTGCCGAACTGGTCAAGAGAGACCAGATGGCCTCCTTCTTTGCTCGAGCCATGGATCTAGCACCGATCACACCGCCACCGGTAACGACAACAACCCGGGCACCGGGCGACTCGATCGTTGTTGACCACAATTCGACCGATCTCGATGCCATTCCAGAAGCCTGGCTGGATCAGGCTGCCGACTCGATCGTTTGGGCATACGGATCAACCTCCCACGGAACCCAGTTGTGGGCCGGTGCCGAGGATCTCGAACGAACCCAGTCGCTCCCCTTCGAAAAGCAGTGGCGGTCCGTTCCCGCGATGACCCTGCCCCAGGTATTGCGGATGGGCTACACCAGTTCCTGGTCGTGGAATGCCAACGCCTACCTAAGCGAAGCTCGCTCGATACTCGCCGATGTACCAGAAGCCAACGCCTTTATGTGGTCATGGTGTGGGGAGATGTCGAGCTCGGGAACCGATGTTGCCGCCTATCTCGATGCGATGGGCACGCTCGAAGCCGAGTACCCAAACGTCACCTTTGTCTATATGACAGGGCATCTCGACGGCGGCAGCAGTGCCCTCGCCACGAACAATGACCTGGTGCGCAACCACGTGGACACCCATGGCGGGGTCTTGTTCGACTTTGCCGATATCGAAATGCATGACCCGAACGGGGTTGCGTATCCCAATGCCACCGACGCCTGCGAATGGTGCACGACTTGGTGTGCCGCCAATTCTGACGACTGTGCGAACCCGGCACCAAGCTGTGCGCACAGCCATCCATTCAACTGTCGCCGCAAAGGGGCCGCCCTGTGGTGGTTGTCCGCACGCCTCGCTGGTTGGTCGGGTTCATAGACGCACCAGACGATGGGACGAAACCGAACCTGCGACAGGCAAGTGAGCGATGGACGAGTGTGGTGGGTTAGCGGTCGGCGACGTCCTTCTTGAGCACACCGAGGACATCGCCGATCGCGACGTGAGCCTCGATTGAGTGGCGTAGGGGAGCGTCATCAACCAACTCGTAGTGGTTGCGCCGTCCCTTCTTCTCGTGGCTCAGATAGCCGTCATCTTCCAGTTCGGCGACGATGCGCTGCGTGGCTCGCTCAGTGATTCCAACACTGAGGGCGACCTCGCGCAGGGTGATGTTGGGATCCTCCGAGATGCTGAACAGGACGTGCGCATGATTCGTGAAGAACGTCCATTTTGCGTTCATCGCCGAACCTCCTTAGTCGTTTCCAATTGGGTACCCTCCGATTATATACGTACTGGATTTCGTGTAAATTGCATCACCTATGATTGTCGTGCTTCTAATACATCTCGTCATAGCCGCCTGCCTTGCGGTGTTTCGGCGCTCGATCGGGCGCGCCGCCTTTGTGCTGGGAGCCGTCGGTCCAGCCGCGGTATTGGTGTGGGCGGCTGCCAGTGCCAACGACATCGTCGCTGGGACGCCACTCGAGGAATCCATCTCCTGGGTGCCCAGCCTCGACTTGGCCTTCGATTTCAGGGTCGACGGATACGCCCTCGTGTTCCTGCTGGTGGTCGCCGGCGCCGGTCTGCCAATCTTCCTCTATTCGAGCCGCTACTTCCCGGCTTCGCCTCTGGCGGCGACGTTCGCCGCCATCATGACGCTCTTTGCGGGTGCGATGGTCGGCCTTGTCGGATCAGACCACCTGCTCGCCCTCTTCGTGTTCTGGGAGCTGACCACGATCACGTCGTATCTTCTCATCGGATTTGACGACCACAAGGCAGCCGCCCGGTCGGCGGCGCTTCATGCGGCTCTGGTGACCGGCGCTGGCGGCCTGGCGATGCTTGGTGGCCTGGTGCTGCTTGCTGGCGAGACTGGCACCTATTCCCTATCCGCGATCGTGGCTAATCCTCCTGCTCAGTCAGGTGCGGTCACACTTGCATGGGGTCTCATCCTGGTCGGCGCAGTGACCAAGTCTGCGCAGTTCCCCTTCCATGCCTGGCTACCGGGCGCCATGGCGGCCCCCACCCCGGCGAGCGCATTTCTGCACTCGGCGACCATGGTCAAGGCTGGCATCTTTCTCGTGGGCCGCCTCGGGGCGGCCGCTACTGCCTCGACCGACTGGTGGCAGCCGGCGGTGCTGGCGATCGGCTTCGCGACGATGGTGATCGGGGGGTGGCGTGCCCTGCGTCAACACGACCTGAAGCTGCTGCTTGCCTTTGGGACGGTGTCGCAGCTCGGATTCATCTTCCTGCTTGTTGGCTCCGGGGTTCCCGAGCTGATCTTTGGTGGGGTGGCAATCCTGATCGGTCACACCCTCTTCAAGGCAACACTCTTTCTTGTCGTTGGCGTGATTGATCACGAGGTCGGCACCCGCGATCTGCGCCGTCTTTCCGGTTTGCGTTCGGCGATGCCCGCTCTGTTCTGGACCGCTACTGCCGCATCGCTGTCGATGGCTGCGGTGCCCCTATCTCTCGGTTTTGCGGCGAAGGAGGCGGCGTTCGACGGTCTTGTTGGGCAGAGCCCGTTCTTGATCGCGGCGGCAGCTACAGCCTCCGTACTCACCGTTGCCTACACCTCTCGCTTCCTCGTGGGAGCCTTCGGGCGTCATCACGAAGGAGCGGATCCTGTCGGTGCCGACGCGCGATCCCCCCGCAGTGTCTTGCTCTGGTCGCCGATGGTGCTCGCCACGGCGTCGGTCGTCTTTGGGCTGGTGCCTGGTTTGGTGTTCCCGATAGTTGACGAGGCCACTCGTGTTGTCTCCGGCGTCAGCAAGGCTGGCAAGCTCGTCCTCTGGCCCGGTCTTGTTCCGGCGCTCGGCTGGTCGTTTGCGTCACTCACGGTTGGTGGAATCCTTGCCTGGCGGTCGAGCGTCCTCGACAAAGCGACGGATTGGGTTGGTGCGGTTGCGCGGCACTTGCCCACTGCCGACGGTACCTACCGCCGTTCGATTCCGGCACTGCTCAGTTTCGCCGACCGTTCCAGCAGCCTCCTCCAGAACGGTTCTCTACCCGCCTATTTGGCGACGATTCTCATGGTGGCGATCGGCGCACCCACGATTGCAGTCCTGGTCAACCAGCCGACCTTCGCCGTTCCACGATCAGGGACTCTGCTCGAATGGATACTCGGACTACTGATTGTGGGTTTCGCCGTCTCGCTGGCGTTTGTTCGTAGACGCTTTGCTGTTGTGATCCTGCTGGGGGGAGTGGGGTACGGAATCGCCGGGCTCTACTCAGTTCTGGGCGGTCCCGATCTGACTCTGACCCAACTCCTTGTGGAGACACTCGCCATTGCGCTCTTCGCTTTCGTGCTGCGCCACCTGCCTGCTGTGTTCACCCGGCCAGCGACAGCCCGGCTACCTCGGTTGGGTGTAGCCCTGCTGGTTGGCACGTTCGTGTTCGGCGCAGGTTTGCTCGTCAACGCCGCCCGAACGGCCGATACCGTTTCCGCGACCTATCTGGCGGACTCGGTCCCAGAAGCTGCCGGCGGGAACGTGGTCAACGTCATCCTGGTCGACTTCCGTGCATTCGACACTCTGGGCGAGATCACTGTGCTCGTAGCGGCCGCATTGGGTGTTGCTGGCTTGGTACTTCCCGTAGTCCGCAGCCAGCGGAGGCGAGCATGAACCGCCCATCAGCCATCCTCGAAGCAGGCGTGATCGCCGTCGCCGGGCCAATGCTGGCCTTCTCGATGTACCTGCTGTTCGCCGGGCACAATCAGCCGGGCGGGGGCTTTGCTGCCGGTCTCGTTGCTGGGGTGACTGTCCTCCTTGTCTGGGCAGCCGGTGGTACGGAAACCGTGCGTCGGGTGCTGCCGGTGCGCTCAACCCTTCTCATGGGGCTCGGCCTGGTGGTCGCCGCAATCACGGGGTTTGCGGCACTGGTGCCAGGCCTTGCCTTTCTGGAGTCGGGGTACATCGAGCTTGCCATTCCAGTGGTTGGGAAGGTCAAGATCGTGTCTGCGTTGTTCTTCGACATCGGGGTCTATCTCGTCGTTGTGGGAATGGCGCTTGGTCTGATCAGATCCCTTGGAGAAGAGGAGGCGCCCAGATGAGCGTTGTAACGCTTGGTGTCGCCTCATTGCTGTTCTCGGTCGGTACTTACCTGATCTTGCAGCGCATGCTGTCCCGGGTGATTATCGGCCTCGGCTTGATTTCGCATGGGGCCAATCTGCTCATCATGCTTGCTGGCTCTGGCCCGGCGGCACCGCCGGTGCTCACGGGTGACGGGTCTGTGGCCGCAGTTGCCGATCCGCTTCCGCAGGCAATGGTTCTCACCGCCATCGTCATCACCTTTGGCATTACCGCCTTTTTGCTTGCATTGGCGCTCCGCAGCTACCTGCTCACGGGAACCGACGCCGTTGAAGACGACATCGAAGACCGCAGGATCGCCAAATCGCTAAATCGGGAAGCGCTGGATGACGCTGCGGATAAGACGCCGGAGGTTGCCGTATGAGCTGGCTGCTCCCCGCTGTCGTGGCGATACCGGTCCTCGGAGCCGGTCTCACCGTCCTCGTTGGACGCCGCCTGCTGATGCAGCGCATCATTGCTCTGGGCGGCGTTGGCTTCGTCCTCGTGGCAGCCGTGCTGCTGCTGGTCTCGGCCGATTCCGGCGATCCGCAGGTTGCTCAGATCGGAGGCTGGGCCGCCCCCGCGGGCATAACACTCATTGCGGACAGATTTGCGGCGATTGTGCTCACCGTGTCGGCGGCGATGTTGCTCGCCGTCCTCGCCTACGCAATGGCCCAGCTTGGACGCGATGCCGTCGACTGGTGGTTCCACAGCAAGTACCTCGTATTAACGGCGGGGATAGCGTTGTCGCTCATCACCGGCGACCTGTTCAACCTGTTCGTCGGTTTCGAGATCATGCTGATTGCCAGCTACGTGTTGCTCACGGTCAAGGCCGGTCCCGACGAGGTCCGGGCGACCATGACCTACGTCGTGATCAACCTGGTGGCTTCGGCACTTTTCCTCGTTGCCATCGCGTTCGTATACACAACCACCGGCACGCTCAATCTTGCCGACCTTTCCCAGAAGCTGGCGGACGTTGATCCTGCAGTGCGTTCGGGGCTCAGCATGCTGATGCTGGTTGTATTCGGGATAAAGGCGGCCATCTTCCCACTGTTCATGTGGCTGCCGGACTCCTATCCAACCGCCCCCACCCCGGTCACCGCGATCTTCGCCGGACTGCTGACCAAGGTCGGGGTATTCGTGATCATCCGCACCCAGACTCTGCTGTTCAGCCAGGACGAGCCTTCGACTCTTTTGCTTTTCGTGGCGGGTGCCACCATGACGGTTGGCGTGCTCGGAGCCATTGCCCAGAATGACGTCAAGCGCATCCTCAGCTTCCATATCGTGAGCCAAATCGGCTACATGATCATGGGTCTCGGGTTTCTCTCAGTGGCGGGTCTCGCCGCGGCCATCCTCTACATCACCCATCACATCGTGGTGAAGACAGGCCTGTTCCTGGTGGGTGGCCTGGTCGAAGCGGACCACGGCACCGGTGCATTGGATCGGATCGGCGGGGTACTCCATCGCCGGCCAGTCATTGCCGTGCTCTTTCTCCCCCTGGCGCTCAGTCTTGCCGGGATTCCGCCCTTCTCCGGGTTTGTCGCCAAGCTTGCGCTGATCCAGGAGGGCATGGCGCTCGACCGGGGACTCATCGTTGCAGTCAGCTTGATGGTCGGCCTCCTGACGCTGTTCTCGATGACAAAGATCTGGGGCGGGGTGTTCTGGGGCGAACCGACAGAGGCTACCGGGCGTTCGAACACGGGGATGGTCGCAGCGACCCTTGTTGTAGTGACGCTGAGTCTTAGCATCGCCATATTTGCTTCACCCATCGCAGAACTGGCCGAACGGGCGGCCGCCGACCTGGTTGACCCTGCGATCTATGCCGATGCTGTGTTGGGGGGCCGCTGATGGGAGGCGTGGTGACCGTCGTTCAGCTGATGCTTGGTATCGGAGCAGGATTGGCGCTAATGCGTGCAGTGCGGGGGCCAAATCTGGTGGACCGAATCGTGGCTCTCGATCTCGTGTTGCTGCTGTTGGCGGGTGGTCTTGCGGCCCACGGGGCTCGTACCGGTTCTGAGCTCTACGTATCAGTGCTGATTGTTGTAGCGCTAGTGGCGTTCGCCGGGACGGTACTGGTAGCGCGGTTTATTCAGTGGAGGGATGGATCATGAGTCCGTTCGAGATACTCGGTTCGGGTGTGATGGCGACCGGCATGGCTCTTTCGGTGCTTGCCGCGTGGGGTGTCCTCGACTTCCCGTCAGCTCTGTCGCGGATGCACGCCGCAACCAAGTCGGCGTCACTGGGTTTGGCGCTCATAGCGTTCGGCGCCGGCCTAGCGGCAGAGTCGCCGGGACTCGTTGGCATCAGCGTTCTCGTGGCTGCCTTCTTGTTCATGACGGCCCCCATCTCTGGCCACATGCTGGGTACAGCTGTCTACTCCGCCGGTCAGGCTGGAGAACTGATCCATGATGATCTTGCCGGCAGCTCGCAGCGAACGCTGCAGCTGTCGGATGGGAAGCGAGCCGGTTTTTCTCCGGTTCGTGTACTTGTCCTCATGGGCATATGGGTACTGCTGTGGCGCGACTCGAGTCCGGGGGTCTGGGTCGGGGGTTTGGCGGTCGCGGTAGCGATCGAAACGGTTCGGCGCACTATCGAAAGCCCTGTGCGGATTCGAGTGCCGAGCTTGGTTCGGTTCTTTGCGCACTACGTCTGGGTGGTGGTGCTATCGAATCTTCGTGTGGCTTGGGAGGTGGTTACCCCGAACAACGACCAGATAAGCGAAGCCATCGTTGCGGTACCACTGCGGACAGAATCGATTCCGGCGGCGCTGCTTGTTGCCAATGCATTCAGCTTCACCCCCGGTTCGCTGACTATCGATCTTACTGAGGGGCCACTCGTGCTTTATGTCCATGTGCTGCATTTCGAGTCGGTCGCAACGGTCCGGGCGGATGTGGCCAAGTTGGAGGACCTGGTCGTCGCAGCCGTTGCTCAGCCGGAGAGAGAGTGAGGACGTCGGTGCTCTGGCGGCGCGGACCGCGCCCTCTAGCGGCACCGAACCGAGCGGGGGGTCAACGGGCGAGGTTTGGGAGCTTGCGGTGGTAGCGAACCGCGTGATGAGTGGGCGGTGAGCACCGTGGTCAACAAGTAGGTGCCGGCTCTTTCTTTCCCCTGTTGTACGCCAGCGGAGACACGAAACATAATACGCGTTAAGGTGGTCGTCAACCGCGACTCGACGAAACGGAGGCACCGATGAAACGCTTCAAGAACATCCTCGTTGTTGCAGAGCAAGACAACGGGCCCACGAGATCTCTGCTGGATTCGGCGTTGGACCTTGCCCGTCGCAATGACGCCGCACTCACAGTGTTCTCGGTTGTCGACGCAGTTCCCGAGCGCC
>JASJHC010000138.1:0-3324 GCA_033791245.1 Acidimicrobiia bacterium
GCAGCTTTTCATCCCGAACCCATTCGGACATGGACCCGTCATAAACGGCCACTGCCTCCTTGCCGACCAGTAGGCAGGCAAGTGCATCGATGGTCGCGGAAATTCCGCCGCCGCAATAGGCGATGACTCGCTCTGTTTCGAACAGGCCTCCCGTGCCGAGTTCAAGACATACGCAAACCAGATCGTTCGTAACGCCAAGGTGCTTGCCGGGGCCATGGACGACGAAGGGCTCCGGGTTATCAGCGGCGGCACCGAGAACCACATGTTCCTGGTGGATCTACGTTCGCTCGATACGGAGTTGACCGGCAAAGAGGCATCACAGTTCTTGGATGCGCACGGTGTCACCCTCAACCGCAACTCGATTCCTTTCGATCCGCGCTCCCCGTTTATCACCAGCGGTCTTCGCATGGGGACGCCGTCGGTTACGTCCGCAGGGATGATGCAGGAACAGATGGTTCTGCTCGGCAAGCTGATCGTTGAGCTGCTGCGCAAGCGGATCGATCCATTCTCGGTCAACCTGTACACAGATCAGGTCCACGAGTTGGCGGATGGGTTCCCAGCGTACCCGGAGAGTTTCCCCGGCCACGTATAAGAACGGTGCGGCTGGCTCGGTTTCACCTGGGATTAAGGTTGCGGGTGAGAAACCGTCGTGGTTACAGTGGCGCCGACTTTGTGAACGACTTCACAAGACGGATCTGGAACCCAACTGGGAACTGGTGACACCAAGATGAGTGACGATCTAAATGGAAGCGGGCGGAGTAGCCACATTCCTCAGCGTCGCACAGTGAGTGGCGGATACTCGTCCGGAGTTGACCTCATTTCATCGGTTGTTGCCGGCTTGCTGCTGGGGCTGGGTCTTGACTGGTGGCTGGGGACCAAGCCGCTGTTCACAGTCATCGGCATCATCGCTGGGTTTGCGAGTGGCTTTTTCAAGTTGTGGCAGCTTTCGGCGGTACTGGAAGAGCAAGCGAAGGAACGCAGACGTGGAAGCTGAATCCAACGTCGCCATCGGCTACGAGGCGGCTCCTGGGCCGAAAGATATCGAAGCCAAGATTGCTATCGCCACTGCCCGGCGGGCGGTCTGGGTCGGTCCACCGATTATTGTCGTATTCGCCCTATTTAGCGGAGGAATGGGTGCGATGTCGGCGGGAATCGGCGTTGCCATTGTGGTTGCGAACTTCGTTCTTGCGGGCTTTGTCTTGTCAAAGGCAGCAAGGGTGTCTCTAAAGCTCTATCATGCCGCCGCGCTGGTCGGGTTTTTCCTTCGTTTAACCCTCATCATGTTGGTGATGTTGGTTACTGCGCAGGTAATTGAAGTAGACCGGCTTGCTATGGGAATCTCAGCTGTTGTGAGCTACCTAGTGTTGCTGTCGTGGGAGACCGTGGCTGTGACACGGGGTGAAACAAAGGAGTTGGAGTGGAGCTGATCCTCGCGTCCGGTGAATGCAACACCGCGGACGAGATCATTTGTGTGCCGGAGAGTGTTAACGAACTCTTCGAGAACCCCTTCCTCGGCGGTGTCAACCGCACGATGGTGCTGACGGTTCTCGCTGCCGCCATCGTGATTGGTCTGCTCTACTTCGGGATTGTGCGCAACAAGAAGCGTCTGGTCCCCACCAAGTTTGGTGCCGCGATCGAGGCCCTTGTCACGTTTGTGCGCGATGAGATCGCCATCGGCATCATCGGACCGGAGCACGGCCTCAAGTACTTCCCCTGGCTTCTTTCGATCTTCATGTTTGTGCTCGTTGGCAACCTCTTCGAAGTAACGCCGTTCATCAGCTTTCCGATCACCTCGCGGATGTGGGTCATTCCCGCGGTGCTTTCACTTCTGACCTGGGTCATCTTTGTGTTCTCCGGCTTCAAAGAGCAGGGCTTCAGCTATTTGAAAGACATCGCATGGCCGCCAGGGGTTCCTGTCGCCCTCAAGCCACTGGTCGGGATCATCGAACTTGTCTCAACCTTCCTGGTCCGCCCGTTCAGCCTCGCGGTCCGGCTTTTCGCCAACCTGGTCGCCGGTCACGTCATGCTGACCTTGCTCCTCGTCTCTGGATGGGTGTTCATCTCAGGTCAGGGCGGACTCGCCAAGGTGCCGATTGGAGCAGGCTGGCTGATCGTTGGTCTTGCGATCTACGCATTCGAGATCATCGTTGCGATTCTGCAGGCATACATCTTCACCCTCCTGTCTGCGGTTTATGTACAGACCGCAGTACACGCAGAGCATTAGTTTTTGTAGTCGTCCGACATAGAAAGGAAACAGCGATATGGAGGCACTCCTCGCAGTGCAGCTTGTGGCACAGGAAGTCGCCGGGCTTACCGGAGACATCAGTGGCTCACTAGCCCTAATTGGGTATGGCCTGGCCGCAATCGGACCCGGTGTCGGTATCGGCATCGTCGCTGGCAACGCCGTTCAGGCAATGGCCCGTCAGCCAGAAGCAGCCGGCATGGTGCGTACCACGATGTTCTTGGGTATCGCCTTTACCGAGGCACTCGCCCTAATCGGGTTCGTCCTCTTCTTCCTGGCATAGGGAGCAAACTGTGAATCTGTATTCGCCTTTGTTCCTCGCCGCTGAGGATGCTGAGCACGCAGCCGAAGAGACATCAGGTATCGACCTGTTGTTGCCGCGTGATGTCAACGAGATAATCGTTGGTGTCATCGCGTTCGTCGTCGTGTTCGGATTCATCTGGAAGGTTGCCGCTCCGGCTCTCAACGAAATGCTTGAGAACCGGCAGAAGGCGATCAAGGCGGATCTGGAAGCAGCTCAGAAGGAAAAGTCTGAAGCGGCGTCGCTCAAAGAAGACTATTCCTCGCGCATCTCGAGCGCCCGTGAAGAAGCGACTCGAATAGTCGAAGAAGCCCGGCAAGCGGGCGAGTCGGCACGTGCCGACATCGTCACCCGTGCTGAAACCGAGGCCGAAGAGATCAAGACCCGAACGCAGCACGAGATCGACTCCGAACGCGAACGTGCCATGACATCGATGAAGCGCGAAGTCGCCGGATTGTCGATCGACGTTGCTGAGAAGCTGGTAGGTCGCAACCTTGACCGCACTGCTCAGCAAGGACTCGTCGATCAGTTCATCGATGAACTCGGCCCTGAGGGCTGATGATGGATACCAACCACATTGACGGCTACGCCAGAGCGTTGCTTGATGTTGTCGCCGCCGAAGGTGACGCGGATCGTCTGTCGGACGAGCTGTTCCGTGTCGCCCAGGCGTTTGACGAGTCCGAAGAACTCCAAGGAGCACTGAGCAATCCTGTGCTTCCGTTCGAAAGGAAGCAGGGCATCGTCAGCGACCTGATCGGCAAGCGCGCTTCGGCAGTGACGG
>JASJHC010000139.1:0-13248 GCA_033791245.1 Acidimicrobiia bacterium
CGGTCATCTTGGAGACCTGGCGTGAGTAGTAATCCGTCAGCCCCGCCAAGCCAAAGAAGACCAGCACCAACACCCAGAGCGCGGGCGACGTCCAGTCCCCGTCTTGGCCAGCGCGGTAGAGGCTCACGCTGGCAAAGACACCGAACACGATTGTCGGAATTCTCCATGACTTTGCTTCCGAGCGTCGTTTGACTGGCGTCAGCACGCCACATGCAGGGCATTTGTATGCCTCGGCTGACATCGGAGAACCGCATTGCCCACAGAATCCTGTCTCAGATGCAGCGGTCATCTCAACTCCTCCCATAGGGCCGACTGCACAAAGCTACAGCACGTGGCATGGATTCCCAACCCAAATGGGCCGACAGCCATTGACTCGGCTAGGTACCGAGAGGTCACTGTGAACTCACCGCCGCGGGAGGCAGCAGCCGCAGGTCGGCACCACGTCGTGGACGCCTGTTTGTCCGATGTTCGAAGCGTGTTCTACAGCTCCCATTCCCGCCGTTGCATCGCCTCGACTGGGAACGCATCTTGGCGAACTGGGCCGCTTAGAAAGACGCGAGTCCGGCGAGCAGTCGCTATGCCCTGAACCTGGTGGCGTCGTTCGCCTCCTACGGGATAGGAGCGCACGGCCCCTCATCTGGACACACAACGCGGTCCACCGCACAACCGAGGGTGATGATTTCATCGATCTCCAGCAAAGCCTGTTCCCCGTGCCACCAGTTGGCTCAACGATCCCGTCGAGGGCACGATGCAGGAACGCCGCCATCTGGCCGCGAGTCACCGCCTTGTCGGGGCAGTACACGACGGCTGGGATTGAGGCTACGAAGGGGTGCTTTGGGACGGCGACAGGTGCACCGAGACGGCGCTTGCATTGGACAGAATCCGGGTCAAGCTGGTCGGTGTAACTTCCCCCGCGCGATAGCGTTGTTGGGCGTATAGTCGAGGGTGAGGCTCCGCAGCGGCGTGGCCGGGAAACGTGCTGCGTCGTAGCCCGCTCGGGCACCGGAGCACGAAGGGGTTGAGGAACATGCGTACGTTCCTTGTTCTTATTCTTGTTGCGTCCATGCTGGTGTTGGCAGCCCCGGTGGCAGCCGACGCCCCAGAGTTCCCAGATTTCACGCCGATGGCGGCAGGTCCTGAGGGTGTGGTAGTCGACAACGTCGGCAACGTCTACGTAAGCGTCGGATTCGATGAGGAAACGACGAAGGTCTGGAAGTTCGATCCCGTCGGCAACGGTGAGGAATTTGCGACGCTTCCCGGCCCTTCTACGGCGGGACTGGCGGTTGATGCCAGTGGGGAGCATGTCTATGCCGCTCAACAGTTCGCCGGAGTATTCAAGATCGACATGGACGGCAATTGGGCGTTGGTTCCCGGAACTGATGCAATAGCGGTGCCCAACTCGCTGGCGTTCGACAAGGAGGGCAATCTGTACATCACGGAGACGTTCTCGTACGACCTAGAAAAGGATGGAGTCCTCGACTACTACCCGTTCTGTGATGTCGCGATCAATCCCGAAGCGATCTTCGACGGATGGTTCGGGCGTGGTGGGATTTGGGTCGTTCCCAAGGGAGGCGAAGCTCAACTTCTGCTGCGGCACGACCTACTGACGGGAGTGTGTGCGCCGGTTCCGATTCCGTATCCGATCGGGGCGAACGGTCTCGCCTACCGCTACGGCAGCTTGTTCGTGGCCAACACCGAGAAGGCCCTACTGCTCGAGATACCCGTCCTGGAGGGCGGCGAACTCGGCGACATCTCAATCATCGCGGGTCTAACCGAAGTCGTGAACGAAGTGCCACCGATGATCGACGGGATCGCTCTTGATGTTCATGGGAACATCTACGCGGCCATAGTCAGCCAAAGCACGATCGTCCGAGTCAGCCACGACGGCGAACAGATCGAGACGGTCGCGACGTGGGAGGATGGTCTCACCTTCCCTGCCAGCCTTGCGTTCGGCACCCTGGAAGGTGAACGCAAGAGCGTGTTCGTGACGAACCTGGCATTCGAGGTGCCGCCGGGGTTCTTTGGCCCCGGTCTTGCCAAGATCGACCTGGGGTTCACGGTGCCGGCTTCGGCGACGTTTGTGGATGTGCCGGTGGGGTATGGGTTCTTTGGTGATGTGGAGTGGTTGGTGTCGGAGGGGATTACGAAGGGCTGTAACCCTCCGGACAATGATCAGTTCTGTCCGGATGAGTCGGTGACAAGAGGTCAGATGGCAGCGTTCATGGTGCGGGCGTTTGGTTATTCGGATCGTGGGTCTACGGACTTTGTTGATGATGATGGGTCGATCTTTGAGGCCGATATCGAGCGTCTGGCGGCTGCGGGTGTCACGAAGGGCTGTAACCCTCCGGACAATGATCAGTTCTGTCCGGATGAGTCGGTGACAAGAGGTCAGATGGCGGCCTTCTTGGTCCGGGCGCTTGGTTACACCAACGATGGTGGCGGGAACCTATTCACCGATGACGACGGGTCGATCTTCGAAGACGCCATCGACAAGCTCGGCACCGCCGGTGTCACGAAGGGCTGTAACCCTCCGGACAATGATCAGTTCTGTCCGGATGAGTCGGTGACTCGGGGACAGATGGCTGCGTTACTGTATCGGGGCCTCAACTGACGAAGCGCCTCACGAGCGAGGAGGGTGACGGCGCGATTCATCCCCTTCTTGCGTCGATTCTGGGCGCTGACCGCCCTTTTCTCACGCAAGAAGGGGCGGGCTGCGGTCGTTGAGTCCCCCTCGTCGTCAACGCAGGCGGCCACGATCAGGGAGAACGCAGCGACGGATGCGACTCGCTGACGATTCGTCACTCCTCCGGCTCGGTCCTGCTGAACAACTCCATGATGACAACCACCTTGTCGACGACCTTGTTGTCGTTGACATCGTGGAGGTTCGAACCGGTCGGCAGGGCCGCCGGGTGCGTAGCGACGGTGGCGAGAAGGTCACGGAGGGGGTCGGGGATGGTCGTGCAAGACATAGTGGGGACGGTACGGATCGGCGACAACAGGAACGTCGCTGGGTCGATCCAGCACCCTTCCCCGGCTGCTCCGACACATCCTGTTGGCGGTCATGGAACCACACGTCCACCGCAGACCCGGAAGCATTTGCTCGTAGCCCTTCCGTGTTGCGTTCGGACCTGTTACAAATGGTTGAGAAGAGGTTCCACGCGAGAGAGGAGGGAAACAATGACGTGGAATGCAGCACTCATGATCAGCTACACGACGCCGGTCCCTGGCCGGGAAGGCAAAGCAATGGAGGTCTTCGCTGGTGCGTTCACCATCTTGGGCAAGCTCGCTGTCGATGGCAAGTGCGCCGAACCAGAGGCGTTCCAGCACCTCTTTGGAGGCGGGATGTTCATCATCAAGACCGAGAGTGTCGAGACCGCAAACGAAATCCTCGACATGGACGACGTTCGCAAGACGCTTGACACGGCGGTCTTCACGGTTAACGACTTCCATGTCGAAATCTTGGTCACCGGCACGAAGCTGATGAGCAACATGTCGGAGTACATCGGGATCGGAACCGAACTCGGATACATCTGAGCCGACGACGGACCTGAGAGGGGCACAGAGGCGGGGGGTGCCTCTCTAACGAACTGTGTCGACCCGCACCGGGTCGGCAACGTGCGGGCCGTGATGGGGTGGCTTGATACGCCCACTTGCCGTGCGGCATCGGAGCGGTGTTACCTCTTTGCACGCCTGTCTGCTTGTGGCATGTTGGGGTGACGGTTCGTACCGAGGAGACGACATGACCGCTGAAGCCAACATCGAGTTCGTCAAAGGGCTGTTCGCAGCGTTCGGGCGTGGCGATATCGACTACGTCATCGACGCCCACGACGACGCCATAGTTATGGAGTCCCCGGTGAGCCGAACATCGACGTTGCCGTGGGCCGGGCTACGCCGCGGTCGCGGAGAACTCGGCGAGTACTTTGGAGCCATGGCAGCGAACGTGTGTCCCGAAGCGTTCCAGAATGTCGTGTTCACCGCATCAGGCGACCGGGTCGTTGTCGAGGGCAGCAACCAGGGCACCGTGATGGCGACAGGGGAACGCTATGAACACGACTGGGTCATGGTGTTCACGATCTACGCCGGAAAGGTGCAGCGATTCCGACACTTCTACGACCCGAGCGACATCGAAACCGCCATGTAGCAGAGAAATGCGGCCATTTGCCCACGTGTCACATTCGAGGTGGGGCAGAACTGGTCGTTCTCCGGCGGGTCAAACCCGAGCGCCACCTCGGCGATGGCGAGCTTGTCGATGTCGCCCTCAAAGACGGACTCGGTTTCGTCGAGGAAGCGGCCGCTTGAAGAACCCCGGATGGCTGATCGGTCGGTAGGGTTGTACTCGTGATTCCTCTGCTCGTTGAATACAGCGAAGACGACGACACCGGGTGTGCCTTCGGCACGATCGTGATGATCGGCGTCATCGTTGGCAGCTTGTTGATGCTGCGGCTGGCGACAACGCGGACTCGCCGGTAGGCGCCGTACGATCAGCAAGGGCGACGGTGGTGTTGGCGAAGCGTCGTTCCCTGAAATGCGGCTCTCTCTTTGGTTGGGGAACTTCGGAGGCAGCCTTGGAACGACGCTTCATATTTGGACGTAGTGGGCGGGCATTCCATCGTGAAGGGTCGGTGACCCATTGTGAGCTGCGACAGTCACAGCCGCCTGGTACCGCAGAAACCACCGCAGTTGCAATCCACCGTCTGCGCGACCTACCGGCTACCCAGCGAGACCATGAGCGGCAACTCCACCCTGAGATCATCGGTGAGGTTTGAGAAGAGACGCTGAGACGATGCTGACTTCCCGTGTGGACGTCGGTTCTACTCCAGGCTGAACGGTGGGTACTCGTCGGTGACCAGCAGGTACGCATAGGCCTCCACCCTCAGGCTCCAGCGGGCGACGCCGACCATGTAGTCGAACAGTCCCCGGGGATACGTGCCGGTAAACAGGATGGCGAACCATGCGATCACCCACACGACGATCGCTCCAACAAAGAGGAAGAAGAGAGCGAAATAGTGGGGGATAGCCAGCAGCCATTTCACGAGTGGTAGCCATCGATTGAGATCCTGCTCGACGTCGGGGTAATCGATCTCGACGTGCACCCGCTGCTCGTCAGTTGTTGACGGGTAGTCATCGGTGAGCAGCCCGACGTAGGCCCCCACCCGCAAACCGAAGCGTGTCAGCTCGCGTGAGAAGTCAAACCACCAACGCGGATACTTCACCCTGAAGACAATCAGCAGCATCGTGGCGAACGACAGCCCGCCACCGAGCAGACTGACGATGATGGCCGCCGGGATGACCCAGAAGAGCCGGAAGAAGGTTGTGAAACGATCGAGCTTCTCCGGGTAGTCGATGTCGAGGCGGGCGGCATAGGGAGCGGCTTGTGTAACCACGGGCGACCTCCAAAAGCTGTCGTATCCACAAATCTTACTAGTCGCATTCCTTGCCAAAGATGAGCGACCGTCCGCCAGAGCCGCGCTACTTCGTGCGGTCGATCCGCAGCCGGATCTGGTGATGCTGGTGACGCATGGTGGCCAGCCGGGCTTCCAACTCGTCGACAGGAGCACCGCGGTTGCGGCTGCGTTTCACGTCAGCCGCCAGCGCCCTGATCTCTCCCTCAAGTTGGTGTTTGCGGTCGATTAGTTCGCTGCGGGTCGGTCGGCGCCGTCGTGGCCATCTCATCATCTTGGAATGGTACGCCCCCGTGTGCCGAGTAGCCTGCGGACGATAGTTGTCGAAGGAGAACCCGGTGTATCAGGTCGATTCAACAGTCAGCGAAATCTGTGACGCAGGAACTGACTTCATGTGTGACTGGATCTACGACCTAACCGGCAACGAGACGATTGCCGAGGCTGCTGACTGGATCATCGAGCGACCCCTCAAGGTCATAGGCATCCTTATTGGGGCCTGGCTCATCAATCGTCTGGTGCGCCGTGCCATTGATCGTGGCGAAGAGCGGATGTTGCGTGACCGCGAAGCCAAACTGGTCGAGCGCAAGGACGAAGAAGTCCGCGACGGCCGATTTGCGGAGATGGAACTCAAGGCCCGGCAGAAGGCCATCGAACTCACCCAAGCAACCGACCAGGCCAAACAGCGGGCCAAAACCCTCGGCTCGATTCTGCGCAGCACCTCGACCGCAGTCATCTACACCATCGCCATCTTGATGTCGCTAGGTGAATTCGACATCAACCTGGGCCCCCTGATTGCCGGAGCGGGGATCGCCGGCATCGCTCTTGGCTTCGGAGCCCAGTCGATAGTCAAAGACTTCTTGTCTGGTTTCTTCATGCTGGTTGAAGACCAGTACGCCGTTGGCGACATCATCGATGTCGGCGAGGCGGCCGGTGTCGTTGAGGCGATCAGTTTGCGGACAACCCAAGTACGCGACGTCAACGGGACCCTGTGGTACGTCCCCAACGGCGAGATCCATCGTGTGGCCAACAAGTCGCAACAGTGGGCACGTACCGTCCTCGATATCGAGGTGGCGTACGGAACCGACGTGTCTCTGGCAACTCGTGTTATCAAAGAGGTTGCCGATTCGGTATGGGACGAGCACCTCGAGAAGGCCACCATTATCGAAGAGCCGGAGATATGGGGTGTCGAGCTATTCGGGGAGAGCGCAATAGCGATCCGCTTGGTCTGCAAGGTTGAGCCGGGGGAGCAGTTCTCGACTGGTCGAGTGATCCGGGAGAGGATTATCGAAGCGTTCGATCGTGAGGGCATCGAGATCCCCTTCCCCCAACGTGTCGTATGGATGAAGCAGGAGCCAACCGATTAGCGGAGGCGGCGTGACTCAAGTGCACAACACGGCCGCCGGGGGACGCTTCAACTGGTTCTCCGGTGTCTTCACACCGAGCATTCTCACCGTCCTCGGTGTGGTCATGTATCTGCGTTTGGGGTGGACCACCGGGCAAGCCGGCCTCGGCATGATGCTGATCATTGTGGTGATAACCCACCTCATCACAGGGGCGACGGCGCTGTCGGTGTCCTCGATCGCCACCAACCGAACGGTTGGTACCGGGGGAGCCTATTTCATGATCAGCCGTTCGCTGGGCCCGTCGGTGGGCTCGGCAGTGGGCATTCCGCTTTTCCTGGCGCAGGCGCTCAGCGTGACGTTCTATGTTGTGGGTTTTGCCGAGGCCGCCCACCAAATCATCCCCGGTGTTCCCTCGGTCGTAATTGGTACGTTCACCAATATCGTTGTGCTCGGCCTCGCCTATTGGAACGCCGAGCTTGCGATCAAGGCGCAGTACTTCGTGATGGCCGCCATTGGGTTGTCGCTTATCTCATTCTTCACGGGGACGACCGGTGACTTCCCCGGCTCCATCGAATGGTTCAACAGCGACGGCGCCAGCTTCGTGAAGATCTTTGCGGTGTTCTTCCCAGCTGCCACCGGGATCATGGCTGGGGTATCGCTTTCGGGTGACCTGAAGAATCCACGAAAGGACATTCCGAAGGGAATCATGCTGGTGGTGATCACGAGCCTGGTCGTGTATATCGCCGTCCCAGTTTGGCTGGCGCTCAACTTCAGCAACGACGAACTGATCAACAACTTCGACGCAGTCTTCATCGGGGCATCGATCCCGGCGCTCATCTACCTGGGTGTCTTCGGGGCAACGCTGTCGAGCGCGATCGGCTCTATCTTGTCTGCCCCGCGTACATTGCAGGCATTGGCCGCTGATGGTCATGTACCCCGTTTCTTTGCCCGCGGCCACGGGCGTGACAACGAGCCACGCATGGGCACGATGTTGACCTTCGTGATCGCACAGATCGGTGTCTTCACCGGGAGCCTGGATGCCATCGCCCCGGTGCTGACCATGTTCTTCTTGGCGACATACGGTGCCATTAACCTCGCCTCGGGTCTGGAAACCTGGGCAGCCAACGCAAGCTTCCGGCCCACCTTCCGCGTGCCGGCACCTGTGAGTTTGGCGGCGGCGGCCGCATGCTTTTACGTGATGAGCATCATCAACCTGCCGGCGATGCTGGTGGCGGCGGTGATCTTGGTCGGGCTGTTTGCCTTCACGCAACGCAGAACTTTGGATTCGGCGTTTGGGGATGCTCGGCATGGTCTGTGGTCGGCCCTGGTGCTGACCGGTCTCCGCAATGTCAATCAGTCCAAAGAGCATCCGGTCAATTGGAGGCCGAACCTGGTTGTGATGGGTGGCGACCTCGCAGAGCGCCACCATCTCCTTGAGATCAGCAGCGCACTTGTTCAATCACGCGGACTGGTCACGTTCGTTCACCTTTTGGACGGCGAAGTTGCCGATCGCATCGAAGAACGCAACGCGCTCAACAGCCAGTACCACGCACAACTCGCGGCAACCCACCCCAACGTGTTCTACCGCGCCGAGATCGTCGGTGACATCTACAAGGGTGCAGTCACCGCCGCCCAGACCTATGGCATTGGCGACTTCCAGGCAAACGCGGTCATGCTGGGTTGGCCCAAGACGGACGAGACCATCGGTGGCTATATGCGGATGCTGCATGATCTGCATCTGCTGGAGCGTACGATCTTGTTGGTCCGGGACAGCCCAGACCACAGGGGTCCGGTGCTGGGGGGCAGCATCCACGTCTGGTGGACTGGCACCACGGCAAACGGCTCATTGATGCTTCTCCTTGCCCACCTTGTTGCCCAACACAGCGATTGGAGGGGGTCGCGGATCACTGTGCTGACGGCCATCGAACACGCCGACGAGGTTGCCGCGGCATCGGGCCGGATCCGCGATCTGCTGGACAACGCCAGGATCGATGCGGGTATCGATGTCGTGTTAACCGCGGGTCGGCCGCTGTATCAGGTGTTCGCCGAGGAATCGGGCGGCGCCGACTTGGTATTCCTCGGGTTCCTGCTGCCGACCGACCTCCGCCACTCCCAGGGCTTCTACAGCCGTATGGAACACATCACGAGTGGCTTGCCCAGGACCGTTCTCGTTTCTAGTGCTCGCGGGCACGATTTCGAGTCGGTTGTCTTCGATAACACCGATGAGACCAAGGCGGTGAAGCCCGACTAGGGGAGTTCGACGATCAGACCCTCGTTGCCCCGCAATGTTTGAGGAGCGGCCTCGTCGTCCCGGTCGCCGTGTGTCGACAGAGCCACCCGACCCCCGAGTGCGGGGAGAGCAAGATCGTCGTCGGTGAAATTGAGAGCGACCAGAACTCTCTGCGCTCCAGCCTCCCTGATAAACACATAACTCCCGTCCGGCGATTCGATTTGCTCATAGGTGCCTGCTTGTAGTGGCAGCGATGCCTTGCGGTACGCCAACAAGGCACGGTGCAGGTTGAGACTCGACAGCGGGTCGTCCAACTGTGCGGCGACGTTGCGATCCACATGGTCCGCCGAAATCGGCAGCCAGGTCGGCGCCGTGGAAAACCCTGCATGATCGGTCCTGTCCCACTGCATGGGGGTCCGGCATCCGTCACGACCGGCGCCTGGCAGCCTGCGTCCCCATGGGTCCTGTTGATCTTCGGGAGCGATGTCCGCTTCGGTCATGGCGATCTCATCGCCGTAGTAGATCGTTGGCGTGCCCCGCAGCGTAAGCAACAGCATTGCGGCAACCCGAGCGGCATCGGCACCGATCCGGGAAATCAACCGCTTTTCGTCATGGTTGCCAAGCACATGGTTCGGCCATGCTCCCTCGGGCAGGACCGCTTCCATGGCATTGACGCGGGAGGCGATATCGTCCGCCGCCCACGGCGCATGAATCAGCGAGAAGTTGTACGGCATGTGGAGTTCGTCGAGGTCTTCGCCGTAGTAGCTGGCCCACTCACCCCAATCGGGGATATGAATCTCACCAACCGAGTAGCGCTCCGGTTGGTAGCTGTTGAGCAATGCCCGGAAATCGCGGAACAGTTGATGATTGTCAGCGTGCCCTTTGTCGTGAATGTGAAGGTACTTGTCGTACTCCCCGTGGGACTTGAACTTGTTCTTCCAGCCCTCAGGCGCCGGTGGGTTGTCCCGCAAGTCCGGGTCTTTCATGACGACGTGAGCGACATCGATACGGAATCCGTCAACGTTGCGATCCAGCCAGAACTGCAATCCCTCGAACATTGCCTCTTGGACTTCGGGGTTGCGCCAATTGAGGTCTGGCTGTTTGGTCAAGAACGAGTGGAGGTAATACTGACCCGTTGGCTTGTCGTATTCCCACGACGGTCCACCAAAGAAGCTGAGCCAGTTGTTGGGGAGAGAACCATCGGGCTTCGGATCACGCCAGATGTACCAATCTCGCTTTGGGTTGTCCCGGCTGGAGCGAGACTCCCCAAACCACGGATGTTCGTCGGAGGAGTGGTTGGGAACCCAGTCGATGATGACCTTGAGGTCACGGCTGTGTGCCGCGTCGACCAGCGTGTCGAAATCATTGATGTTGCCAAACATCGGATGGACATCGGTGTAGTCGGCAACGTCATATCCAAAGTCCGCCATCGGCGATGGGTAAAACGGCGAGATCCAGATGGCACCAACGCCGAGCGTGTCGGCCAGGTAGCCCAGGCGGCTTGTGATGCCGGGGAGGTCGCCGATGCCGTTACCGGTGCTATCCATGAAGCTGCGCGGGTAGATCTGATAGATGACGGTGGTCTGCCACCAGGGATGTGCGCTCATGTCCGAAGGCTAATGGTTGCCCGACGGCAGCTTGCGAGTTTCGGCTACGCCGAACTCGGGGGTGGGCGGCCAGGAGGGATCTGCCGCTATGTGGCCTACGCCCCAACCCGCTTTTCGGCGAGACCGTTGAGCAGTTCCAGCACAACCCGATTGCCAAGGAAGGCTGTGATCTCGCCGGGCCCGTCGTAGGGCGGGCTCACCTCGACGATGTCGGCACCGACAACGTTCAGTTCACGGGCCAATCGCCGCACCGTGTCGAGCAGCTCGCGAGACGTCAACCCACCCGGCTCGGGAGTTCCGGTGCCGGGCGCCATGCCGGGGTCGACCACATCAATATCCACCGAAATGAACGCTTTCGATGCACCGTCGAGAGCATGAGTGATTGCGTCGTCGACGACAGGCCGTAGCCCGCGTTCGACGATCTCGGTCATCATGTAGCTGCGCATGTTCTGCTCACGCATCCAGGCAACGACCGGGGGTGGGGGCCAGTAGCCACGGAGTCCGATCTGGACGAAGCGATGACCGGGAACGGCGCCGGACTCGATGAGACGTCGCATCGGCGTTCCATGTCCGACAAGCTGTCCGTGGTGCGTGTCGGCGGTATCGGCGTGGGCGTCGAAGTGGATGAGAGCAACCTCGCCATGACCGTGCACGTCGGCAACGCCGCCGGCAACGGGGAAGGTGATGGTGTGGTCACCGCCAAGCACAATCGGGATGGTGTCTTGTTCGGCGATTCGGACGATGCCGCGTCGAATTCTCGAGATGCTTTCCTCGATGTAGCCGGGGGGAAGCTCAAAGTCACCGAGGTCGACGATGTTTAGTTCCTGGAACGGGTCAATTCCGGTGGGAAGGTGAGGGCGAGCCGCGTCAGCACCCAAATAGTTGCCGCCCCGGATGGCTGCAGGCCCGAACCGTGCTCCCGGCCGGTAGGTGGTGCCCCAGTCGAATGGAGCTCCGACGATGGCAACGTCAACGTCCGCCAGTTCTTCGAGGTTGGCGCGAGGCGCACCGGCAAATGTCGTTCTGTTGGCGAAGTCGCCGTCGTGGTTGATCGTTGGTTCGCTCATGTGCCGACAATACTCACCAGGTCTCTACGACCAACCACCGCCGAACTGAGGAAGCTCGGATTCGCGCCGTTACAATCGCAGCTACGACGCTCTTGGGAGGATCGATTGGCAGCCACCACTGAACAGTCCACGGGTCGACGGAGTTACAGCAGCCTCCTCATGGCGCTGGTGCCCTTGACCGTGATCGGGACTCTTGGCTTTTGGTGGTTGGGGACACTGCCTGATGAGGCGCATCCTGAGGTGGGGCGGCCGATCTTTGGCAACATCCCGGCTCCGATCGTTGCGCTGTTCTATGTGACCGTCGCGGTTTTCCTTGGCCTGACCATCTATCTGTTTGCGCAACGTGCCCGCAACTGGGAGCGGGGGGCTTGGGAGGATCGCTCCGGGCAGTTGAAGAAGAGGGTCAACCGGCTTCGTGAAGCGTTGGCCATGAAGACGTTGCTGCAGGATCCCGCCGCCGGGATTCCGCACGCCGCTTTGTACTACGGGTTCCTGGTTCTCTTCCTGGGCACAGTCACCCTGGAAATCGATCACCTGCTGCCCAACAACCTCAAGTTTCTCGAAGGCGGCTTCTACCAGGGCTACTCATTTGTTCTGGATCTGTTCGCCATTGTCTACCTCGTTGGGTTGGTCTGGCTGGGGATTCGTCGCTACGGGATCAAGCCATGGCGTCTCCGCAGCAAGACAAAGCCCGAGGATGCGTGGATCCTCTTTGTGCTTGCTGCCATCGGGGTCACCGGGCTGGCGGTCGAAGCGGCCCGCATTGCTGAGTTGGGCAGGCCGGCATTTGAACAATGGTCGTTCTTGGGATACGGCCTCAGCTATCTCGTCTGGGGAGCGGCCGCGGGGACGCACCAGGTTCTGTGGGTTGCCCACGTTGTCAGTTTCTTGTCATTCCTGGTTGTCCTACCCAATACCAAGCTGCGGCACATGGTCACTTCGCCGGCCAACATATACCTGTCGCCTCGGCAGCGACCGGTTGGCGCGATGCGCGAGATCCCCAACCTGATGGAAGCCGAAGACATCGAATCCATAGGCTCCGCGGTCATTGCCGAGTTCACCTGGAAGCAACTGCTCGACACCGACGCCTGCACCGTGTGTGGTCGATGCACCTCGGTTTGTCCCGCCAACACGACCGGCAAGCCCTTGGACCCACGCGAGATCGTGCTCAAGCTGGGTGAGGTCGCAGCCGCCACCGCCGCGGCCAAGCAATCGGCAACGGTCTCGATGGATCACGAGATAACTATCACCTCCGACAGCGTCTTTGAGCGGATCACATCCGAGGAGCTGTGGGCGTGCACGACATGCCGTGCCTGTGATGACATCTGCCCCGTCAATATCGAAATTCTCGACAAGATCCTCGACATGCGGCGATACCTGTCGCTGATGGAGTCGGACTTCCCGTCCGAGCTTGGCAAGGCATACTTGTCGATGGAGAACTCATCCAACGTTTACGGGATGAACCAGAACAGCAGGGGCGACTGGGCCGATCAGCTGGAGTTCCCGGTCAAGGTGCTTGGCGAGCCGGGTGTGGAAGCCGAGTATCTGTATTGGGTTGGATGTGCGGGATCGTTTGACGACAAAAATCGCATGGTCACG